>NZ_WTYD01000003.1 GCF_009827295.1 Qipengyuania pelagi
TTCGGAAAAGGCAGGATAGGTCTCGAAGATCGTCGCAAGCAGCGTGGCGAGGGTCACTTCTTTGCCCTCGGGCTGGGACTTTTCACTGTGCGGCCGGACGAATTCGTGCGCGCGCCCCAGCGCGGAAATCCGGCCTAGCAAGTCGCGCGACGCTTCGCCGAACGCTTCATTTGCGCGCGCAGTCAGGCTGATCAAACCGGAAACAATCGCGAAGATGTTCTTGATGCGATGGCTGAGCTCCTGGCTCAGGATTTCGTTTTGGAGGGCGGTGCGCTTCTGCTCGTCGATATCCGTGCAAGTGCCGATCCAGCGCTGGATATCACCCTGCTCGTTGAGGATCGGCAGCGCACGACCGATCATCCAGCGATAATCACCGCTGTGATGCCGCAGGCGATATTCAACCTCGTACGGTTCGCCGGTAGCGAGGCTGTGATTCCATTTCTTCCATGAGTCGGCCTGGTCATCCTCATGGAACATCCCGGCCCATCCTTCGCCGTCGGTTGATCCGACAGGGACACCCGTGAATTCATACCAGCGCGCATTGTAATAATCGTGGGAGCCGTCGGGAAGAGTCGACCATACCATCTGCGGCATGGTGTCGGCGAGCGCATGGAAAGCGGCTCCGGCGGATTGCAGCGCATGCTCTTTAGCCAGGGGCAAGACATCCGGCGCCGAAGAGGATTCGCGGCTGCCAAGCTGGAAATTCGTGATGACTTTTGCATTCATAGCCAGCTTGTGACCTTCCCGGGATGAACAGAATCGGACCGATAAGATACCTGTCGTATCTTGATGATTTTCAAACGCTGACGCTCATCGCAAAGGTGGGATGGCCAGTAAACTCTCCCCTGTAGAGCGCCAGATGTGGCCCTCCCCAGTTCTTGGTATGTCGCTGCCTATCCGGATTTGATGAGATGCGAGCAGTCATCAAGTTCACAGGTAATCTTCATGCAGCAAAGCAGCGGTATAAATGGTGCAAACTTGGTCGATCCGGCACTTCGCGCCATGTTCGAGGCGCGCAAGCGCGTGTTCGTGGATCTTCTTGGGTGGGACGTTCCGGTGCTCGACGGGACCTTTGAAATCGACCAGTTCGATACGCCCTCGGCCGCCTATCTCGTCCTCACCGGCGAAAAGTGCGAGCATCGCGCATCGGCCCGGCTCCTGCGTTCTGATGGACCTCATATCTTACGCGATCTCTTTCCGCAGCTGTGCACCGGACCTGTTCCGCAGGATGAGGCATTTCGCGAGATTACCCGATTCTGTATCGATCCCACGTTGCCGCGCGCTGATCGCCGGAGTGTCCGCAACCAGCTCGTCTCCGCACTCGCCGATTTTGCAATATCGGAAGGGATCTCTGGTTATTCGGCGGTCGCCCCAGTGCCCTGGTTCCGTCAGATCGCCCAGTTCGGCTGGCGCTGCCAGCAGCTTGGACCGTGCGTTTCTATCGATGGGCAGCAGCTTGTCGCTCTTCGGATCGACATCGACCAAGATACACGCGCGCAACTCGCCAACGCAGGGATCTACTGCCGCAATCCTAAGCCGGAAGCCTATGGCGGCATGGAGCTGGCAGCATGACTGGGCCGAGGGAGGCGCATTGGCTCGATCAGCTGCAAGAGGATGGCTATTGCATCATTCCGCAGCTTGTCGCCGAGCAACAGATCGCCGCACTCGATGCCGACCTGGAAGGTGCATTTGCGCAGGCGCCCCTCGGCAAGGGAGACTTCTATGGCCATCGGACCAAACGGTTTGGAAGCCTGCTTCGCCGGTCGCAGGTCGCAGGCGATCTAGTCCTGCAGCCGCTAGTCCTATCGCTCGCCCGCGCAATTCTCGGCAGCGCCTGCGACCGGATACAGCTCAATGTCGCCCAGGCGATCGCGATCCATCCCGGCGAGATAGAACAGTTTCCGCATTGCGATCAGGATATGTGGACAGGCCGCAAGGGCGATCACGAATATCTTCTCAACGTCATCTGGCCGCTGACCGAATTTACTCGCCTCAATGGCGCGACACGCATCTACCCCGGGACGCACAGGAAGCCTGTCGACAATCTCGAAAGTCTCGACGATCCCATAGTAGCTGTTTGCAAGCCCGGCGATGCGATCTGCTTTCTCGGCTCCACCGTCCATGGAGCGGGACCAAACCAGACCGAGGATGTCCGCCGCGGTGTCGTAATCGGCTACAGTCTCGGCTGGCTCAAACCCTACGAGAATCTCTGGCTGGCCTATCCACCAGCAGTAGCAAAAGAGTTCTCTCCCGAACTCGCCGAGCTCGCCGGATATGTGCAGCACCGTCCGAACCTGGGTAATTTCGAAGGGCAATGCCCGTCGGTTTTGCTGAGCGACAAGGTGCCCGAATTCCCTCAGGCAACCGATAGTCTGCGCCCCGACCAGAAAGAAGCGGTTCGTGAGTTCGCCAAGACGCGCCGCGGCGGACGATGAGTCCCGCTCACGTCCTCGAGCCTACGTACAGGCGGTTGAAAGATGCATTGCTGGAAGGGCGCTTCCGGGCCGGTACGAAGCTTGAGGCGATGCGACTCGCTGACGATTTCGGAGTGAGCATGACGCCGGTAAGAGACAGCCTGAACCAGCTTGTCGGTGAAGGGCTGGTCGACCTCACGCCCGGCGAAGGATTTCGCGTACCGCTGCTTACCGAACAGGCCTTGCGCGACATTCTGCAAGTCAACGCCCTGCTTTTGGAGCAGGCTCCCGACAACGATCACAAATCACTGACAATCAACGAAGGATCAAACGACACGCGAGGTGCTTATGCCGACCGATTGGCGCGCGCCTTCAGAGACATCGCGGCAAGCTCAGGCAATCGGTTTCGCGTACATTTGGTCGAACGCATTAGCGACAGACTCCATCCGCTACGTGAACTCGAGCCGGTGATTTGGCCTGGCGCGCCGCATGCCCTTGAGCAAATTGAGCGAAAAGCGCAGCAAGGGTTCGATGGCTCAAACCGAGCGGTACGCGCATATCATCAACACATTGAGGATCTGGTACCCGCTCTTGTCGGACGTTTGAACCAGCAGACGCCCTAGCCCTCGCCAATATTTTAGGTCGTCTCCCCACTCTCGGACAGAACCGTCGCGAGGTGGTCATTCCAGGCATCGAGCGCCTGGCGCTTTTCGTCCTTCCAGTCGTGGCGCTGGTAGATGCCGGCGACTCCGGCGCGAGATCCGCCCACATGGTTGAGAACGGCTTCGGTGACTTCAAACCGAACGCCAAGCCGCTGGAAGTTCGTTGCGAGGGTTCGTCGTAGATCATGAAGGCGCCAGGCTTCGAGCGGCTCTTCGCAACGTTCCTCGATCAGGCTGTCGAGCTTCACCTTCCCTTTGGCGTATCCCGTAAAGCCCGCCCCGCTAGCTGTCGCGAAAACACGGCCCTTACGCGGCCACCTCTCGCCGCGAGCCTCCCGGTCGAGCTCGGCGATTGCAAGATCGTTGAGGGGAATGGAGTTAGGTTCTCCGTTCTTGGTTCGAGATCCGGGCAGGGTCCATAATCTTTCGCTGCGACTGAGCTCCTGCCAGTGCATCCCGGAGACTTCTTCACGGCGCTGTCCGGTTACGATCAGAAGCCTGACAATTGGACCAAAGCAGCGATGACATTCCGGCGCCGCATTCCAGATATGGCGGAGTTCGCCATCCTTGAGCCAGCGCTCTCGTGGCTTGACCGGAGGCGGCGTTTCCATGCCCTCCATCGGATTGCGATCGATATCTCCGCGACTGACGGCCCAGCGAAACAGGCGGCGCATAACGGCAAAGACATTTCGCCGGTTTGCCACCTGCTTGGGCGGCATCTGATCGAGAACCGAAACGACGTCGATCTTCGTAATCGCTGGCAGCGCCTTCATTCCGAATGTGGGCTTGAGGTAGAGGCGAATGGATCGCTCCACGAGGCGACGCCATCCCTCGCGTTTGCAGGAGCGAGTGAAGAGGTCAGCGTAATTCGAGAAGGCGAGGTCGACAGCTTCCCGGCGGCGCTGCTTTTCCGCATCAACCGGATCAATGCCCTGCGCAACAATCACCAACAATCGCTCAGCTTCCAAGCGTGCAGTAGTCGGTGTCCAAGGCGATCCATGTGATCCGATCGTGAAACGACGGGTCTTCGCTTCTCGTCCGCCCATTCGGAACTGGATTATGTAACTGATTGATCCAGCAGTTGTAATCTTGACGCCAAAGCCCTTGAGATCGGTGTCCCAAAGATAGTTTTCCTTTGGTCCAACCGGGAGCGAATCGACCGCGCGCTTGCTGATTTTTCCTGTTGCCATGCGATACCTCGTGGCCTTTTCTGGCAATCACCGGGTAATCACGCAAGCGGAAAAAGGGGCGAATTGGAGGCAATTCTGGCGTAAGTGTTTTGCGCTAAGTCGTTGTTTTTACAACATCAGCGTAGTCTAGCGTCGCCTGAATCGAAAGTACCAGACTTCGTGGCCCATCTGTTCGCGGGCCTTTTTCTCGTAGCGTGTCTGGCACCAGCCCGAGGGGCGGTTTTCCCAGCTCGCACGATCCTCGACCAGCCATTCGAACGCATCGGTAAAGCGGCGCATCACCATCAGCGCGTGGCGTAGATAGATCGGATGATCCGTCCCGAAGCGGAATTCCCCGCCGGGCTTCAGCTTGTCCGCGATCATCCGCACCGGGCCATCATTCATCATCCGGCGCTTGGCGTGCTTGGCCTTGGGCCAGGGATCGGGGTGGAGGAGATAGGCCATGGTCAGTGCCCCATCGGGCACGCGCGCCAGCGCCTGAAGCGCATCGCCATGCACCAGGCGGATATTGCCGAGCCGCTCTTCCTCGATCTGCGCGAGGCACTGCGCGACACCGTTCACATAGGGCTCGGCCCCGATGAAACCGTGATCGGGCAGCAGGTCGGCGCGATAGGCGAGATGCTCGCCGCCGCCGAAGCCGATCTCGAAATGAAGGGGACGCGAATCGCCGAACAGGCGCTCCGCCGTCACCGGGCCTTCGTCCGGCACCGCGATCTGTGGCAGCAGATTGTCAACCAGCCCCTGTTGGTGGGCGCGCAGCGGCTTGCCGATGGATCGGCCGTAAAGCCGGTTCAGCGTGGTGGGATCGCCTTCTTTGTGTGCCGTCATGGCCGCGCGCCCTAGCCTGTTCAGGTCAGCGCGGTCCACACCCCATAGAGGCTCGTCGCGGTCAACACGAAACCGACCAGGACCAGCATCAGTTTCGGGCTGAAATGCTTGGCCGCCAGCGCCCCGAACGGCGCGGCGATCACGCCGCCGATCAGCAGGCCTGCGGTCGCGCCGGCCAGATCGGCAATGCCGAGATGGAAGATGAAGGTCGCCGAGATCGCGATCGTCAGGAAGAATTCGACTGAATTGACCGTGCCGACCACCTTGCGCGGTTCCGCCCCCTGGATCAGCAGATTGCTGGTGACCACCGGCCCCCAGCCGCCGCCGCCCGCCGCATCGAGGAAGCCGCCGACAAGGCCGAGGGGCGCGACATGCTTCGCCTCGCGCTTGGTGGGCGGATAGACGATGCCGCGCACCAGCAGATAAATCCCGATCCCCGCCAGATAGAGCAGTACGAAGGGCTTGATCGTCGCCGCGTCGATCGAACTGAGGAGATAGGCACCCGTGACGCCGCCGATCACGCCCGGGATCAGCAGGCGGAAGAACAATTTCTTGTCGATATTCCCGTTCAGCAGATGGCTGATCCCCGAGGTGGCGGTGGTGAAGCATTCGACCACGTGAACCCTCTGGGAGGCCATGGCGGGCGGTACGCCCATCACGCCAACCAGCAGCGTGTTGGTGATGACCCCGAACGCCATGCCCAGCGCGCCGTCGATCATCTGCGCTGCGAAACCGATCAGGATGAAGGGGAGGAGGCCGGCCCAGTCGTAACTGAACAGGTCGAAACCGAACACTTCCATGCGCGCGTATCTTTCGGCGAGGGGAAGCCGCCAGATACGCCGCGCCGCGAGATCGGACTACGGGGAAAAACTTGGGAGCCGCTAAAGAAAAACGCCCGGTGACAGGCACCGGGCGTCTCTCGCGTCCAAGCGAAGGAATCTGGTGGTCTGGCCGACCGCAAGCGTGGCCGGAACCGGGAAGACGATCAGGCGGCTTCCTGCGCCTCGTCGGGATCGCGCAGCACGTAGCCGCGGCCCCAGACGGTTTCGATATAGTTTTCGCCCCCGCAGGCGTGGCTGAGCTTCTTGCGCAGCTTGCAGATGAAGACGTCGATGATCTTGAGTTCGGGTTCGTCCATGCCGCCATAAAGGTGGTTGAGGAACATTTCCTTGGTCAGCGTGGTGCCCTTGCGAAGCGAGAGCAGCTCCAGCATCGCATATTCCTTGCCGGTCAGATGCACGCGGGCGCCATCGACCTCGACCGTCTTGGCGTCGAGATTGACGGCAAGCTTGCCGGTGCGGATGACCGATTGCGAATGGCCCTTGGACCGGCGGACGACGGCGTGGATGCGCGCCACCAGCTCTTCGCGGTGGAAGGGCTTGGTCACGTAATCGTCGGCGCCGAAGCCGAAGCTGCGGATCTTGGAATCCATTTCCGAAATGCCCGACAGGATCAGCACCGGCGTCTGCACCTTGGCGACGCGCAGCTTCTTGAGCACGTCATACCCATGCATGTCGGGCAGGTTCAGATCGAGCAGGATGATGTCGTAATCATACAGCTTGCCCAGATCGAGGCCCTCTTCGCCCAGATCGGTCGAATAGACGTTGAAGCCTTCGGTGGTGAGCATGAGCTCGATCGCCTTGGCGGTGGTCGGTTCATCTTCGATCAGCAAAACGCGCATGGGTGTTCCCCTCTAGCCCGAGGATGACATGCTTTCAGCCAGACCGAAAGCCGTGTGCCCCGAATGGATCAAGTGCGTGGCGATGCGCCGCACCGGATCCTGCCTTATTAACCACGCATCTTCTGAACGGAAAAGGTTAACGGCGGGTAAAGGGCGTTAACCTTTTTGAGTGTGATGTTTTGGTCGGAGAAGTTTGGGCATGACGGCGCGGGTTTGAGTCCTTGTGTTTCGAGCCCGCCTCCGCGGGCTCGTCCTCGGCGCTGTTCCTTTCGCTGCGCTACGGGGCACCTGCGGGGCGGCCGCGTGGCCTTGCGGTCCGCTGGTCGCGGACCGGACCATTCCCGGCCTTAAGGCTTGGTGGCGGAGCTCGGACCGGAACGGTCCGCAAGGGCGACCGCCCGCCCGCAGCGCCGAAGGCGCGAGGATATCGCGCGCCGGAGGCGTGCGGACAACAAAAACTCCTTCACAAACCTTGCAGTTTCTTGGCCCGGCGGCGTTGGGCGCTGGATCCGATGCCGATCGCCTCGCGATATTTGGCGACCGTCCGCCGCGCGAGATCGAAGCCTTCGGCGTTCAGCAGATCGACCAGTTTCTGGTCCGAATGGACCTTCTTCGAATCTTCCGAATCGATGAGCGCCTTGATGCGGGCCTTGATCGCTTCGGAACTCGCGCCTTCCCCGTCGGCCGCGCCGACGCCGCTCGAAAAGAAATATTTCAGCTCGAACGTACCGCGCGGACAGGACAGGTATTTGTTGCTCGTCACCCGGCTGACGGTGCTTTCGTGCATGGCGATGCTTTCGGCCACCTCGCGCAAGGTCAGCGGCTTCATCGCGGAAACGCCCTGACGGAAGAATCCGTCCTGGCGTTTGACGATATCGGCGGCGGTCTTGAGGATGGTCTTCTGCCGCTGGTCGAGTGCGCGGATCAGCCAGTCGGCCTCGCTCAGCTGCTCGTTGAGCCAGGACAGTGCCTTCTTGTCGCGCGCGCCGCCCTTCAGTTCGACATAGTATTCGCGGTTCACGACGAGGCGGGGCAGGCTCGCTTCGTTGATGCGGATCGTCCAGCCGCCCGTGCCGTCCGGCGCGACCAGCACGTCCGGCACGATCCCGGTTTCGGTGGTGCCGCCGAAGCGCAGGCCCGGCTTGGGATCGTATTCGCGCAACTCGCCGAGCATGTCGGCGAAATCCTCGTCATCGACCTGGCAGAGCCGTTTCAGCCGCGCGACCTCGCCCTGTGCGACCAGTTCGAGATTGTCGATCAGGCGCGCCATGCACGGATCGTAGCGGTCCGCCTCGCGCGCCTGGAGGGCGAGACATTCGGCGAGATCGCGCGCGCCGACGCCCGTCGGGTCGAGCCGCTGGACGAGATCCAGCCCGCGCTCCACCTCCGCCAGCGGCACGCCGAGATCCTCCGCGATCTCGCGCAGATCGGTGACGAGATAGCCCGCCTCGTCCAACTCGCCGACCAGCCTGAGGGCGATCAGCGCTTCGCGGGCGTCGCGCGCTTCGCCGCCGATCTGCGCTTCGAGATGTTCGGTCAGGCTCGGCCCGTCGGACGAGCGGTTTTCGAGATCGGGCACGCCGTCCTCGCCCAGCGCTCCCCCGCCGGACCCGGCCTTGCCCCAGTCGCCGATATCGGCGGGACCGGCTTCGGGATCGACCGCATGGCTCTCGATATCGAGCGCTTCGGACCCGTCGGGGCCGGGATCGCTCTCATGCTCGGAGGGTGCGGCCCCTTCATCCCCCCCACTCTGGTCGGCACCCTTCTCGTGGCGAACCTCGCCGATATCGAGCAGCGGGTTCGATTCCAGCGCCTCGCCGACAAAGGCTTCTATTTCGAGATTGGACAGCGCCAGCAGCTTGATCGCCTGCTGCAATTGCGGCGTCATCACCAGCGACTGGGTCTGCCTGAGATCGAGGCGGGGGCTCAACGCCATGGGATTATCCGGTCGGCGGGATCACAGCGTGAAATTCTCGCCCAGATAGAGCCGCTTGACGTTCTCATCCGCGACCAGGTCCTGCGGCGTGCCCGCGAACAGGACCTGGCCGCCATAGATGATGCAGGCGCGATCCACGATCTCCAGCGTCTCGCGCACATTGTGATCGGTGATGAGGACGCCGATACCGCGCGTCTTCAGATCCTTCACGAGGTCGCGGATGTCGCTGATCGACAGCGGGTCGATCCCGGCGAAGGGTTCGTCGAGCAGCATGATCGACGGTTTGGCCGCCAGCGCGCGAGCGATTTCCGCGCGCCGCCGTTCCCCGCCCGACAGCGCCATGGCGGGGCTGGTCCTGAGGCGCGTGAGGCCGAATTCGTCGAGCAGCCGGTCCAGTTCCGCCGCGCGCGTCGCCGGATCGGGCTCGACCATTTCGAGGACGCAGCGGATGTTCTGTTCCACTGTCATCCCGCGAAAGATACTGGTTTCCTGCGGCAGATAGCCGAGACCCAGGATCGCGCGGCGATACATGGGCAGCTTGGTCACATCCTCCCCATCCATCAGGATGCGGCCCGCATCGGGGCGGACGAGGCCCATGATCGAATAGAAGCAGGTGGTCTTGCCCGCGCCGTTGGGGCCGAGCAGGCCGAGCACCTCGCCCTTGCCGACGGTGAGCGAAATGTCGCTCAGCACGCTGCGCTTGTCGTAGCTCTTGGCGATCGAGATGACCTCTAGCCCGCCTTGCGGGATCGGCGGGGCGGCATCGGCCACGGCCTCTTCGGCCAGTTCCTCGCGTTGCAAATCGCTTGCTGCACTGTCGCTCATGCGTTTCGCCTTAGATGCACAGGGCACGACTGAAAACCCCGCCGGTCCGATCTGAAGGGCATTTGGCAGGAAACCTGCATGGGTGTTTCGGAAGAATGAGCGGGCAATTTCCTGTCCGGCGAATACGGCGAAAAGGGCGTAAACTTGCCATTCCCCTTTGTTTCTGAAATATTTCGAGTCGGGACAGAGGATGAAGGGGAGAGCGCTATGGGTAAGGCGATCGACGACAGGGCCTATCGCCACGCGAATGCGGTGGCGCATCGGCCGAGGGCGAAGGACTGGCGCAAGAGCATGAGCGACAATGTCGCGCTCGCGCTGATCGTCTACACCGCGCTGCAGATTTTCGTGACCACCAAGGCGTTGAGCGAGGGAATGCCCTCGATCCTGCCCTACCTCCTGCTGGTGCTGCTGGTGGGGGCGATCATTCCCGCCTGCCGCTGGTTCGAGAAGCGCTGGAAGGATCTCGACGACGCTCACGCCGCCGATCCGGCCCTGACAGGCGATTTCCGCCGCGATCAGGCGATGCTGTGGTCGCTCGCGATCGGCCTTCCCTTCGCGATAACATACGGGTTCAAGGCGATCGTCTGACCACAGGGGCGCGGTTGCGCCGTCGGTTCCACCACCCTAACCGGACCCTATTGGCGTGGTCCGGAGTTGAGCGTGCATGATCGATAGCGATACGGCGCTGAGCCGCTGCGAGGACCTGATCGCGATGGCGCGCCGGATGGGCGCCGACGCAGCCGATGCCGTCATGCGCGCCGATGCGTCCGAAGGGGTCGAGATACGGCTGGGCAAGCTGGAATCGGTCGATCGGTCGGAAAGCGAATCGATCGGGTTGCGGGTTTTTATGGGCCAGCGATCCGCCTCTATCCATACCAGCGATTTCAGCCCCGAGGCCTTCGAGGCCCTGGCGGAACGTGCCCTCGCAATGGCGAGGATCGCACCGGAGGACCCCTATGCCGGTCTCGCGCCGCAGGACCGTCTGTTCTCCGGCGAAATGCCCGATCTCGACCTTTTCGACGCGCGCGAATGTCCTCCCGAACAGCTGCGCGAGCGCGCGCTGGAGGCGGAGGATGCGGCGCGTTCCGTCCCCGGCGTCACCAATTCCAATGGCGGCGGTGCGAGCCGTTCGCACAGCGTCGTCGCTCTCGCGACATCGACTGGGTTCGCGCGGGGGTACGAGGGGAGCGGCCATGCGATCTCGGCCAGTGTCGTCGCGGGCGAGGGCGGACGGATGCAGACCGACAGCCATTTCAGAAGCGCGCGCCATGCGGCGGACCTGCCCGATCCCACCGAGATCGGAGCCGAAGCGGGCCGACGCGCGGTGGCGCGGCTCGATCCGGGCACGGTCAGGAGCGGCAGGATACCGGTCGTCTTCGACCCGCGCGTCGGTGGCAGCCTGGTCGGCCACATCCTCTCCGCGATGAGCGGGTCCGCAGTGGCGCGCAAGGCGAGCTTCCTGATCGGCCATGAAGACGAGGAGCTGTTCGCGCCCGCAATTCGCATCCTAGAAGATCCGCTGCTTGTACGCGGACCACGCTCTCGCCCCTTCGATGGGGAGGGGCTGGAATGCACCCCGCGCGCGCTGGTCGAGAACGGGCGCATCTTCGGCTGGATGACGAACCGCGCGTCCGCCCGGCAGCTCGATCGCCCCATGACCGGCCATGCCGCGCGTGGCGGCGGCGGCGCTCCCGGCGTCTCGCCGAGCAATGTCTATATGGAAGCGGGCGCCGTGAGCCCCGCCGATCTGATGGCCGATATTTCGGAAGGGCTCTACGTCACCCATCTGTTCGGACAGGGCGTCAATCTCGTCACCGGCGATTACAGCCGCGGCGCGTCGGGCTTTCGCATCGTGAACGGCGAAATCGCCGGGCCGGTGGCCGAAATCACCGTCGCGGGCAATCTGCTCGACATGATCCGCGCGCTCGTCCCGGCGGATGATCTGGAGCGTTTCCGGGCGCTGGACGTACCCACGGTCAGGGTCGACGGCATGACCGTGGCCGGATCGTGAGGAGAATGGCGATGAAGCGCGGCATATTCACTCTGCTGGCGGCGATATCTGCCGCTCTCGCCTGCGCTCCCGTGGCCGCCATGCTGCCCGCTGCGCCCGAGACCCCGCAAGAGACCGCGAGCCCGACGCCCCAGCAGACCATCGACGATACCCAGGAAGCGGGTTCGGACGCGCGCATCGCCGATCGCATTCGCGGCATTTTCGGCGAACTGCCCGCCTTCGCGAATGTCACGGTCGAGGTGCAGCAGGGCGTGGTCTCGCTTCAGGGCACGGTTCCCACGCAGGACGACGTCGCGCGCGCCGAGACCATTGTCGGACGGATCGCGGGCGTGGTCACTGTCGAGAATGCGATCGAGCGCGACGTGTCGGTCGGCAGCGCGGGCGGGCTCGGCAATCTTCAGAGCCAGATCGACGATTTTCTGGCCCTGCTGCCGCTAATGGGGCTTGCGATCGTCGTCGCGCTGGTCATCGGCGGGATCGGCTATCTCATCGCCGGGCTGACCGGGGTCTGGCACCGGCTCGCGCCCAATTCCTTCCTTGCCGAACTGATCGCTTCGGCCATCCGCTTCGCCTTCGTGGTGGGCGGCGTGGTCGTGGCACTCGACATGATCGGGGCGAGCGCCCTGTTGGGCGCGGTGCTGGGCGGGGCGGGCGTGATCGGCATCGCGCTGGGCTTCGCGATGCGCGACACGATCGAGAACTACGTCGCCTCGCTGATGTTGAGCCTGCGCCAGCCGTTTCGCGCCAATGATCTGGTCTTGATCGACGATCTCGAGGGGAGGGTTATCCGCCTCACCAGCCGCGCGACGATCCTGATGACTTTGGAAGGCAATCACTTGCGCATTCCCAATGCGCAGGTGTTCAAGGCGGTGATCACCAATTTCACCACCAATCCCCAGCGCCGCTTCCAATTCGACCTCGGCGTCGATGCGGACGACGATGCGCAGGCGGCGCGCAAATTGGGGCGGGAGACTCTGGGTGCCCTCGACTTCGTGCTCGACGATCCGCCCGCCGAGGCGCGCATCATCGAGGTCGGCGATTCCAATGTCGTGATCCGCTTCCTCGCCTGGATCGACCAGCGCGAGGCGGATTGGTGGAAGGCGCAGAGCCGAGCGATTCCCGCGGTGAAGACGGCGCTGGAAGAGGCGGGCTTCGGCCTCCCCGAACCGATCTACCGCCTGCGCTTCGACCCGCGCAGCGCCTCGCTACCCTTCGAGAATATCGCCGAACGAGAAGGTGAAGCGCCAGCCGAGGCGTCCGCTCCCGAACCCAGGCGCGTGCGCCAGATCACCGTCACCGAAGCGGACGAGGATGTGCGCCCGGTGAGCGAGATTTCGGAAATGGTTGAAGAGGAACGCCGGGCGGGCGGCAGCGGGCAGGAAAAGGACCTGCTCGACCACTCGCGCCCGGTGGAATGACCCTCGGGGCCTAGCCCTTCGCCTGCTTCTCGCGCTCGATCGATTCGAGGATGATGCGCTTGGCTTCCGCCGCATCGCCCCAATTGCCGATCCGCACCCACTTCTCCTTCTCGAGATCCTTGTAGTGGGTGAAGAAGTGTTCGATCTGCGCGAAGATGATGCTCGGCAGATCCTTGGTTTCGGCGACATCCGAATAATAGGGGAAGGTCGTGTCGATCGGCACGCAGACCAGCTTTTCATCGCCGCCATGCTCGTCTTCGAGATTGAGCACGCCGATCGGGCGGGCGCGCACCACGCAGCCCGGAATGAAGGGGCTGCGGCTGATAACCAGAGCGTCGAGCGGGTCGCCATCGGGCGACAGGGTATGCGGCACGAAGCCGTAATTGGCCGGATAGCGCATCGGCGTGTGGAGGATGCGGTCGACGAACAGCGCGCCGCTTTCCTTGTCGAATTCATACTTCACCGGCTCGCCCCCGGTGGGGACTTCGATGATGACGTTGAGGCTTTCGGGCGGATTGTCGCCGGTCGGGATCAGGTCGATGCGCATGGGTTTGCCGATACCTTTTGAATGGGGGCGCTTGCCGGGCCGGTTCGCGCGAGAGGTCGCGCGCGCCCATACGGCGTGACCCGTGCGGCTGCAAGCCACCCGGACCCTTTGCGGGTCCTCGTCAAAGGCCTGCCCTCTGTCCTCGCGCTGCGCCTTTTCCGCGTGTCGCGAACGCGCTAGGGGCGCGGGCATGAGCAAATCTTCCCAGAAAACCCCGCAGGCCATCCGCGGGACGCAGGACATTTTCGGCCCCGATGCCGACGCTTTCGCCTTCGTGGTCGAAACCTTCGAGCGCGTGCGCAAGCTCTATCGCTTCCGCCGGGTCGAGATGCCGGTGTTCGAAAAGACCGAAGTGTTCGCCCGCTCCATCGGCGAGACGACCGATATCGTCTCGAAGGAGATGTACACGTTCGAGGATCGCGGCGGCGATTCGCTGACGCTGCGCCCCGAATTCACCGCCGGGATCGCGCGCGCCTTCCTGACGAATGGCTGGCAGCAGCACGCGCCGGTCAAGCTGACGACCCACGGGCCGATCTTCCGCTACGAACGCCCGCAAAAGGGCCGCTATCGCCAGTTCCACCAGATCGACGCGGAGATCGTCGGGGCCGCAGAGCCTCAGGCTGATGTCGAGCTGCTCGCGATGGCGGACCAGCTGCTGAAGGAACTCGGGATCAAGGGCGTCACGCTGCATTTGAACACGCTCGGCGATGCCGACACGCGCGAGGCCTGGCGGAATGCGCTGGTCGAGCATTTCCGCAGCGTTAGGGACGAACTCAGCGAGGAATCGCAGGAGCGGTTGGGGAAGAACCCGCTGCGTATCCTCGACAGTAAAGATCGCAGGGACCAGAAATTCGTCGCCGATGCGCCGAAGATCGATGCGTTTCTGTCCGACGAGGCGCGCGCCTTCTTCGACGCGGTGACCAGCGGCCTCGATGCGGCGGGCGTCAAATGGCAGCGCGCCGAAAGCCTCGTGCGTGGCCTCGATTATTACCGCCACACCGCCTTCGAATTCATCCCTGACGAGGGATCGGACGCCGCCTCGAAACTGGGCAGCCAGAGCACGGTGCTGGGCGGCGGGCGCTATGACGGGTTGATGGAATCGCTCGGCGGCGCCGAGACTCCGGCGGTCGGATGGGCGGCGGGGATCGAGCGGCTGGCGATGTTGGTTGGCGAGAGAGATAGGAAAGAGGCGCTGGTAAGTTTCGTAGTCGAAGACGATCGCATGATCTCGACTGCCCAGTCCCTCCTAGCATCTTTCAGAGCCGATGGGTTTGCGTCGGAGATTTTTGCGAGCGGGTCGCCGCGCAAGCGTTATGACAAGGCAATGAAGCTGTCTCCCAGCCTGGTGGTTACGCTCAATATCGTCGATGGTGTCGAAGACGTTGGTATGAAAGCTGTAGATGAGACCGGAGATCGAATTCTCGGTGAGATAAGAGACAGTCTCTTGAAGAACATAAATGAGGCGTCACCCCGGACTTGATCCGGGGTCCAGCTTCCTTTCCCGCTGCACCGCGCGTAAGCCCGATCCCGGCTCAAGGCCGGGATGACGAATGAAGAGACCATCGTGACCATCCCCGCCGAACGCCTCGACCAGATTACCCATCGCTTCGCCGAGCTCGAGGCGCGCATGGCGTCGGGGACGCTCGAGGGCGACGCCTTCGTCCAGGCGAGCCGCGACTATGCCGAGCTGGAGCCGGTGGCCAAGATCGCGGCGCAAGTGAAGGCGATGCGCGCCGAAATGCCTGAACTGGAGGCCATGCTCGCCGATCCCGAGATGAAGGCGATGGCAGAAGAGGAGCTTGCCGCGATCCGCGCGAAGCTGCCCGAGGCCGAACGCCAGCTCGCCGTAGCCATGCTGCCGCGCGACAGCGCCGATGCGAAGCCCGCAATGCTAGAAATCCGCGCCGGGACCGGGGGCGACGAGGCGGCGCTGTTCGCGGGCGATCTCTATCGGATGTACGAGCGCTACGCCGCCGAGCGCGGCTGGAAAGTCGAGCCGGTCAGCATGAGCGCATCGGAAGTAGGCGGCTTCAAGGAAATCGTCGCCAACGTGACCGGCACGGGCGTCTTCGCCAAGCTGAAATTCGAAAGCGGCGTCCACCGTGTCCAGCGCGTTCCCGAAACCGAGAGCGGCGGGCGCATCCATACCAGCGCCGCGACGGTCGCCGTCCTGCCCGAACCCGACGCGGTCGACGTCCAGATCGATCCGACCGAGCTGAAGATCGACACCTATCGCGCGTCCGGCGCGGGCGGGCAGCACGTCAACACCACGGACAGCGCGATCCGCATCACGCATCTGCCGACCGGAACGGTCGTCACCTGCCAGGACGGGCGCAGCCAGCACAAGAACCGCGAAAAGGCCATGCAGGTTCTGCGCGCCCGCCTCTACGAAGCGCAGCGCGAGGCGACGCAGGGCGCGGAAGCCGAAGCGCGCAAGGCCATGGTCGGATCGGGCGACCGATCGGAGCGCATCCGCACCTACAACTACCCCCAAGGCCGCGTGACCGACCATCGCATCGGGCTGACGCTGCACAAGCTTCCCGAAATCGTCGCCGGGCCGGGTCTCGCTGAATTGATCGACGCGCTGATCGCGGAAGACGAGGCGAAGCGGCTGGCGGCACTGGCGGAATAGGACCCGTGAGTGCAACCGGGGGCGTGACCGTGGGCGGGGCACTGCGCGAAGCGGCCGAAAGGCTGGCGGTCGAGTGGGGCCGCTTCGACGCCGAGCTGCTGATGGCCCATGCCTTGGGTGTTTCGCGGTCGGACCTGTTGCTGCGCCATTTGCGTGATCCGGTCCCCACCGCCTTCGCGCCGCTGCTGCAACGCCGTCTGGCACACGAGCCGGTCGCCTACATCCTCGGCGAGGCGGAATTTTACGGGCGGCGGTTCCGCGTCACCCCCGACACGCTGATCCCGCGCGGTGACAGCGAGACGCTGATCGAGGCCGCGCTCGCTATCAGGCCCGATGCGCGGCGCGTGCTCGATTGCGGGACCGGCACGGGCGCGTTGCTTCTGACCGTGCTGGCGGAAGGGGAGGCCGAGGGGGTGGGGGTGGACGCTAGCAAGGCCGCACTTCTCGTCGCGCAGGAAAATGCGCAGGCGCTGGGAGTGGCGGAGCGCGCGCACCTCTTGCGGCGCGACTGGACCCAGGCGGGGTGGGCGGACGATCTGGGCACGTTCGACCTGATTCTCGCCAATCCGCCTTATGTCGAGGAGGGCGCACCGCTCGATCCCTCGGTGCGCGATCACGAGCCCCATTCTGCCCTCTTTTCGGGACCGGAGGGGTTAGACGATTACCGCATTCTGCTGCCGCAGATCGATGCGCTGCTGGAAGATGGCGGAGCGGCGGTATTCGAGATCGGGACTAGACAGGCCGATGCGGTCACTGCGCTGGCGGAGGCGGAGGGCTATTCGGCCACGCTCCGCCGCGATCTCGCCGGGCGCGCGCGGGCGCTGGTGATGACGCGGGGATTAAACCGATAAGGGCTTGGCAAACCGGGCGGGAGGCACTACCCCTTGGGGCACAGGCCAACGGAGTGCGACGCGCTCGTCCCGCTGGCCCGGCTCCGACATATGCAGTTCTGGTGTGAAGCGCTTTGCTTCGCGGACCGTGCAGAAAGATCGGAAAATGCGGCCCGCGCCCAGGTCTCGCGACTGCCAGGTTTGCAATCTGGCAAGTCCTGCGATCGCGGTTTCGGCGCATGAGGGGTCACGCGGCTTAGAGTGGACACAGTCCGCGCCGCGCCATGAATGAGGACGTTATTCCTTGAACAACAATCGCAACAACAACAATAACCGCCGTCGCGGTCGCGGTAATCGCAATCAGGGCGGCGCGAATTCGGGCAACCGGATCGACAGCCGCGCGCGGGGCAATGCGCCGCAGCTTCTGGACAAGTACAAGAAGCTTGCCCAGGACGCGCAGCATAATGGCGACCGGGTGCAGGCGGAATATTATCTCCAGTTCGCCGATCATTATTTCCGCGTGATCGCCGACAACAAGGCGCGCCAGGACGAGGCGCGCGGCAATAATCGCCAGGATCGCGACGATCGCGATTCTGACGTCGACGAGGATACGCGCGGCGACACTCACGCCGATGATCGCAATGACGGGCGTAACGACGGGCGCAAACCCTCGCGGCGCGAACGCGGCGGGCGCCAGAACGAGCGCGGCGGCGATCGCCAGGCCGAACGTGCGGATGACCGCTCCGATGCGCGTTCCGATTCTAGTGGCGAAGACGCGCCGAAGCGCGCCGCTCGCGGCCGTCCGCGCAAGACCGATCGCGATGCGCCGACGGGCGAGGATCGCTTCGAACAGGAAGACAATCCCTTCCTGCGCGACGCCCGAGCCGATAACCGTGCAGACGCCGATGCGGACGAGGCGCCGAAAAAGCGCGCGCCGCGCAAGCGCAAGGTGGATGCGGAAGCTTCGGCCGAAATCGACGTGGCCGCCTTGCCGCCGTCGATCGGAAGCTCCGACAGCGACGAGGGGAGCGCCAAGCCGAAGGCCAAGCGTGCACCGCGCGCTCGCAAGCCGCAGCCGCAGGATGACGACAAGGTAAGCGTCGCAGGCTGACTAGGCGGGCTGAACCGGCGGACTGGCGGCGGATTGCGATCGCGATGCAGGCTCTAGCGAACCGCGCGGGCAGCGTGCTGGTGGCTCATCCCCGGCTCGCCGCCCTCGGTTTCGGCCTTGTCGCCGCGACCGGGTTCCAGCCCTTGCAAATATGGCCGCTCGCCATGGCGGGGCTGGCCGGTTTGGTCTGGCTGGGCATGGGCGCCGCTAGCTGGCGCGAAGCGCTGCTGCGCGGGTGGCTGTTCGGGTTCGCCCATTTCACGCTCACCAATAACTGGATCGCCACGGCCTTTACCTATCAGGCCGAAATGCCCGCTATATTGGGTTGGGCGGCGGTGCCTCTTCTTTCGGTCTATCTCGCATTCTATCCGGCGCTCGCCGTGATGGGCGCGCATCTGCTCGCGCGGAACAGGTCGATTCCGGTCTGGTCGCTCGCCTTCGCAGGCGCATGGATCATCACCGAATGGCTGCGAAGCTGGGTCTTCACCGGCTATGTCTGGGGGCCGCTTTCGCTGATGTGGGTCGGCCCGTTCGCGCGGCCGGGCCTTGCGCTGCTGCTGCCCTGGTTCGGGACCTATGCGCTGTCGGGCGTGGTGGCGCTGGCAAGCGGGCTGGCGCTGTGGCTGGTGCAGGAGCGCCGCTATGCGGTGCTGGGCGGGGCGACGGCGCTAATGGCGCTCGGCATGTATCTTCCCCAGCCCGCCGAACGATCCTCCGATCTCGCGATGACGCTGGTCCAGCCCGATCTGCGCCAGGAAGTGCTCGACGATCCGAGCAATTTCGAACAGCAATTCCTCACCCTGCACCGCCTGTCGCAGCCCAACCGCGAGTTCGACCGGCGGTTGGTGCTCTGGCCCGAATCGGCGGTGCCCGACTATCTGCGCCCCGGCTATCCCCAGCGCTATTATGACCGCATGACCGTCGCGGGCGATCCCCTCTTCGCCCGTCGCCGGATCGGATATGCCATCGGCGCGGACAGCCTGCTTTTGACCGGCATGGTCGATCTCGAAATCGGCGAGGTCGACGGATACGAAAAGGCAGTCGGCGCTTATAACGCCATCGCCCCGATCGCGGCGGACGGCACGATCGGCGAGCGGTATTCGAAGGCCCATCTGGTCCCTTACGGCGAATATCTGCCGATGCGTTCGCTCCTCGAACCGCTCGGCATGACGCGGCTCGTCGCCGGGTCGATCGATTTCATCCCCGGCCCCGGTCCGCGCACGCTCGATCTGGGGCGCTGGGGCAAGGCCGGGATGCAGATCTGTTACGAGATCGTGTTTTCGGGCGAGGTCGTGGATCGCAGCGACCGGCCCGATTACATCTTCAATCCTTCCAACGATGGCTGGTTCGGCGCGTGGGGGCCGCCCCAGCATCTCGGCCAGGCGCGGATGCGTGCGATCGAGGAGGGGCTGCCGGTGCTGCGCTCCACCACCACCGGGATCAGCGCGGTGATCGACGCGAAGGGCGTGGTCCGCGACCATATCGGGATGCATCGGGCGGCCCGCATCGACGGCTACGTGCCGCAGGCTCTGCCGCCGACCCTGTTCGCGCGGCTGGGCCATTGGCTGACGGCCATCTGGGCACTTGGATTTGTTCTGTTTTCGCTGGTTGCGGCACGGCGTTTCAGGCGCTAAGGAAACGAGACATAAAGCTTTCTTTATATCGGAATATCCCGACCCATCGGAGATCCAATGCGCAGCGACTACCTTTTCACCTCCGAAAGCGTCTCGGAAGGCCATCCCGACAAGGTCTCCGACCAGATCTCCGACGCCATCGTCGATCTGTTCCTGTCGAAGGACCCGGAAGCGCGCGTCGCTTGCGAAACCATGACCACCACGCAGCGCGTGATCCTGTCCGGGGAAATCCGCTGCAAGGGCGTGTTCGAGAATGGTGACTGGGCCGAAGGCGCGGAAGAGGAAATCGAGAATGTCGTGCGCCGGACGGTGCGCGAGATCGGATACGAGCAGGACGGCTTCCACTGGGAAACGCTGACCCTCGAAAACCATCTCCACGGCCAGTCGGTCGAGATCGCGCAGGGCGTCGATGCCGGGGCCGACGGGTCCAACAAGGACGAAGGCGCGGGCGATCAGGGGATCATGTTCGGCTTTGCCTGCGACGAAACGCCCGATCTGATGCCCGCGACGCTCGATTACAGCCACAAGATCCTCGCCCGCATGGCGGAAGACCGCAAGAGCGGCGCGGCGCCCTTCCTCGAACCCGATGCGAAAAGCCAGGTCACGCTGCGTTACGAGAAGAACAAGCCGGTCGAATGCACCGCGCTGGTCGTCTCGACCCAGCACGCGCGCGGCTATGACAAGGGCGACAAGGAGGCGGAGCTCAAGGCCTATGTCAAGAAGACCGTCGCCGACATCCTCCCCGAGGGCTGGCTGACCGACAAGACCGTCTGGCACATCAATCCCACCGGCGCCTTCGAGATCGGCGGGCCGGACGGCGATGCGGGTCTGACGGGCCGCAAGATCATCGTCGACACATATGGCGGCGCGGCGCCCCACGGTGGCGGGGCCTTCAGCGGGAAGGACCCGACCAAGGTCGACCGCTCGGCGGCCTATATAACGCGCTATCTCGCCAAGAACATCGTCGCCGCGGGCCTCGCGCGGCGCTGCACGATCCAGCTCGCCTACGCCATCGGTGTCAGCGAGCCGCTGTCGCTGTATGTCGACACGCACGGCACCGCGAAGGACGGGGTGACCGACGAGGGGCTGGAAAGCGCGATCCGCGGGATTGGCAAGCTCGGCGGTCTGACCCCGCGCGGCATCCGCACCCATCTCGGCCTCAACAAGCCGATCTACCGCAAGAGCGCCGCCTACGGTCATTTCGGCCGCGATGTCACCGGGGATTACTTTCCTTGGGAACGCACCGATCTGGTCGATGACCTGAAGGCGGCTGTGGGCTGATCGCGCGAACCCGGATATGAGAAGGGCGGCCCCCAAGGAGCCGCCCTTTTTCGTTTGGAGGATGGGTCTTCAGGCGTAGGCGCCGTCCTCGCGCAGCCATTGGCCGACCTTCCGACCGAATTTGGCGATCGCGTTCATGTTGAAGAAGTGCATGGCGCCAAGCACCACCACGACGAGACCGATCTTGCTCGACAGGAAGGTGATCGTCTGCGCGAGCGTCTCCGGCGCGGTGCCGTCGAGAATGGTTTGCCGCACAAGAGAACTCAATCGAGGTTGAGATTACCCTGGCGCGGGCTTGGACGGTCGAGGGCCAGTTCGGCATCGGAAAACCGGAAGGGACTGCGGAGGCCGGGTACGCCGTCCGCCTCGATCGCCATGCCGCGCGCCGCGACCTGCGGGTCGGCGAAGACGGTTTCGAGATCGTTGATCGGTCCGGCAGGTACGCCCGCCTTGGCGCAGGCCGCGAGCAGGGCTTCGCGAGCCCACTTCGCCGTCTCGCCCGCGATGATCCCGTCGATTTCAGAGCGGTGCGCGATGCGGCCTTCATTGCTGGCGAAGCGCTGATCGCCCAGCAGATCGTCCCGCCCGAGCAAAGTAAGCAGCTTGCGGAACAACCCGTCATTGGCGGGCGCCAGCACGACCGGGCCGCCCTGCGTAGGGAAGACGCCATAGGCGCTGACCTGGGCGTGGGCATTGCCCATGCGCGGCGGGTTCGCCTGCGTCGCGAAATAGGTCATCGCCTGATTGGCGAGCAGGCCCACCGAGCAATCCAGCAGGCTCATGTCGATCCACTGGCCGCTCCCGGTCCGCTGCCGCATCAGGAGCGCCGCCTGCACCGCATTGGCGGACCACAATCCGCAGGACAGATCGCTGATCGACAGGCCATGCTTCATCGGGTCGCCGTCCGGCTCGCCGGTCAGCGCCATCATCCCGCTCATCGCCTGGATCACGAAATCATAGCCCGGCTCGTTGCGGCGCGGGCCGGTCTGGCCGAAGCCGGTGATGGAGCAATAGACGAGCGCCGGATTGGCGGCGGACAGGCTCTCGTAATCGAGGCCGAACTTCGCGAGTGCACCGGGCTTGAAATTCTCGAGAACGACATCGGCCCTGGCGGCAAGCCCCTTCACGCGGGCAAGATCCTCCGCGCCGCGAAAATCGGCCACCAGCGAGCGTTTGCCGCGATTGCAGGCATGGTAATAGGCGGCGGTCCGCTCGCCATCATGCTCGATCCAGGGCGGACCCCAGATCCTCGTATTGTCCCCTTCCGGGCTTTCGACCTTAATAACGTCCGCGCCCAGATCGGCGAGGATCTGTCCCGCGAACGGCCCGGCGAGAACGCGCGCCAGTTCGAGCACCTTGAGGCCCGCCAGCGGCGCGTTCGGATTGCGGGGATTGTCGAGCCAGCCGGTCACGATCCGGGTCGGATCAAAGCGCGGTTTCGTAATGCGCCGTCGTGCTGGCCGCGATATCCGCCTCGCTTACGCCCGGCGCGAGTTCGGTCAGCCGGAAGGAGCTGTCGTGATCGGGTCGCTGGAACACGCCAAGATTGGTGATGACCATGTCGACCACGCCCGTCCCCGTCAGCGGCAGCGAGCATTCGGGCAGGAACTTGGGCGATCCGTCCTTCGCGGTGTGATCCATGACGACGATGATCTTCTTGACGCCTGCGACCAGGTCCATCGCGCCGCCCATCCCCTTGATCATCTTGCCCGGGATCATCCAGTTCGCGATGTCGCCATTCTCGGCCACCTCCATCGCGCCCAATACGGTCAGGTCGATATGGCCGCCGCGGATCATGGCGAAGCTGGTCGCGCTGTCGAAATAGGCGCTGTGGGGCAGTTCGCTGATCGTCTGCTTGCCCGCATTGATGAGGTCCGCGTCCTCTTCGCCCTCATAGGGGAAGGGGCCGATGCCGAGCATCCCGTTCTCGCTCTGGAGCGTGACGTGCATCCCTTCGGGGATGTGGTTGGCCACCAGCGTCGGGATGCCGATGCCCAGATTGACGTAATATCCGTCTTCCAGCTCCCTGGCGGCGCGGGCGGCCATCTGGTTGCGGTCCCAGCCCTTGGCAGTCGTATCGGTCATCTCATTGGCCTTCGTTCATGATTGCGGGCGCGTCGGAGCGCGGCGTGCCGGGTGTCCAGCGGCGGTTTTCGGAAAAGACCTCGCCGATCGTGCCCTTGATGGAATCGCCGTAAACTGGGTTGGGGAAGGCGAACCAGCCTTGCCCCCATAATTGCGCGAAATCGCCGCGTGCGGCGAGCGTGCGGCGCGCCTGGATGCCGCGTGCATCGTCATTGAAGACATCCGCGAAATCGCCGAGATTGTCGCCCGCCAGCGCGATCACGCAATAGCGTTCGGCGATCAGGGCGCGGCGGCCATCCTTGCCGCTGCTGTTGGCGCCATCGTCACCGCGCAGGAACAGGGTGTCGCGATGCACCGCCTCGCCGAGGCCCGCCATGGCGATCGCGCGCGCGGCGCCTTCGGGGCTGTATTGGCGATTGGTGTTGAAGACCGGGGTGACGCCTGCGGCGCGCAGGCGGCGCAGGCCGGTGACGGCGCCGGGCACGGGGGAGACCGCGGCCGCGCCGCTACGCTCCCATGCTTCCCACGTCTCGCGGCTGTAGCTGTGGCCGGTGGCGAGGAAATATTCGTAGCCTTCGTTGAGGATCACCGTCTCGTCGACATCGAAGACCACGGCGAGCGGCTTCACGCTTCCATCCGGGCGGCGGCAGGACGCGGTGCCGATCGGGTCCGCCGATCCTTCCCCGGCGAGGCCCATCATCACCGAACGGGCGGGCGCGGGGCCTCGAGCCATTTTCTCGGCGTAATCGGCCAGCATCCGCCAGGTCTGGATCGAGACGCCCGCCGCTTCGCCCGATGCATAGAGCCAGCGCATCGAATCCGGCGCGTCGCTGTCGAGGCCGGAGACGGGCGCCGCGCCGACTGGGGGCGCGGTGGTCGCCACGCTCGGCGCGCAAGCGGACGCGGCGAGCGCCATGGCGCCAAGACACACTGTGAGGAGAGGCCGCATCGTCATCCTTCGTTCGTGATCGGGGACGCCAGGAACCACCCGTTGCCGATGATCGCATCGGGCGGCACGACCGCGTCCCGGTCCTTCAGATAGAGATAGAGTTCGTCGAAATCGGCGCGCTCGTCGCCCAGGATGGCGACGATGCAATGGGTCTTCGCCAGAGCGTCGCGCCGGGTCTGCTTGCGCTCGTCGAGCGAGCCGAGCACTTCGAGGCGATCCTCGCCCGTGGGGTCGAGGCCGGTCCGGGCGAGCGCGCTGCGGACCACGTCGGCGAAATTCTCGCCCAGCCGCGTCTGCCAGGCGATCATGACGTCCCTGTCGCGCAGGGTCGCCAGCGCCTCCACCAGAGCGGGGTCGGCCTGGCTGGCGGCGAGCGGGTCGAAGGCGTCACGTCCGGGATCGAGATCGATCAGGACCATCGCCGGACGTTCGCGGCAGGCCGCGCGATCGGTTTCGAGCGCGCCGGGCGAAGCCAATAGCGCGCTGCGCGTGGCAGCATTGGCCGGGCTCGCCTCTGCCCGGTCGAGCGCGTGCCGCGCGAAGGACAGGATCGCGCCGTCGCTGGCCCCGATATCGCGCGCTGTCGGGGCGGGCATGGCGGTAAGGCCGGTCAGGACGATTGCGCGGTCGCTTGCAGTAGCAGCTTGGGCGGGCTGGGCCGGGGCGGAGGGCGCGAAGGGCGGGCTGGCAAGTTCTGAGGACCGAGACGTGGTCTGGACCACAGGTGGTGTCGTCGCCGCCAGCGGTGTGCGTGGCGTCTCGCGCTTGCCCTTGGCGATGGCGACGCCAGCCGCCGCAAGCGGCGCTGCGGCCGCCACGACGCAGCCTTGCAGGGCCAGTGCCGCACCGGCCAGCGCGACACCGGAGAGGGCGCGCCTGGAGCTCACGCCGCTTCGCGTTCCCTCACCGTCACGAATTCGATCTTCTTGTCGTAGGGCGCGCCCAAAATCAGGCGATTGACGAACACGCCGGGCAGATGGATCGCATCGGGATCGAGCTCGCCAACGGGCACGATTTCCTCGACCTCGGCGACGCAGACCTTGCCGCAGGTCGCGGCGGGAAGGTTGAAATTGCGCGCGGTCTTGCGGAACACGACATTGCCCGTTTCGTCCGCCTTCCAGGCCTTTATGATCGACAGATCGGCGAAGATGCCGCGTTCGAGGATATAGTCCTCGCTGACGCCGTCGGGCCCTTCGAAGCGCTTCACTTCCTTGCCTTCGGCGACCTGCGTGCCGACGCCGGTCTTGGTGTAGAAGCCGGGAATGCCCGCGCCCCCTGCGCGCATACGCTCGGCCAGCGTGCCCTGGGGACAGAATTCGACCTCGAGCTCGCCCGAGAGGAATTGCCGTTCGAACTCCTTGTTCTCCCCGACATAGGAGCTGATCATCTTTCTCACCTGTTTGGTGCGCAGCAGCATTCCGATGCCTTCATTGTCGATTCCGGCATTGTTGCTGGCGAAGGTCAGGTCCTTCACGCCCGAATCGCGGATCGCGACCAGCAGGCGTTCGGGAATGCCGCACAGGCCGAAGCCTCCGCTGGCGATCAGCATACCGTCTTTCAGCACGCCATCGAGGGCGGCGGCGGCGTCGGGGTAGAGTTTGTTCAATCGGACCTCCGTTACGGCAGGCGGGTGTTAGGACCTCGGCGCGGCGCTGTCACCCCCACCCGCGCACCGGCTCGATTGCACGATATAGCACGAAGGTGTTGCGCTTCTTGCAAGTAACAATGTCCTTTTCGCACTTGCACAAAAATTGCTGCGACCGCATATCACTCATGCCTTTTCAGGCATCCTCTCCCAAGACTTCATAGCCCGGTTGGTTCGCCAGCCGGGCTTTTTTCTTGCCCGTTTCGTATGGATCGCAGCGGCCCGACAGCTTTTCGAGGACCCCACGCCCGCTTCGCTCATTTGCATCAGGGAGGGGCGGTTCCTACTTCCGCTGCCTGTGACACGAATTGAGGACGGGTAAAGCGGATGGCCGATGCGCAAGCTGCGATCGAAAGCAATACGGTAAGGCTGCAAGTTGCGGCGGCACGGCAGGAGGAAAGCGGCCAGGGCATCGCGCGCCTGCCCCGTACCGCCTTTCAGAAGCTGGGCATCACCGAAGGCGACGTGGTCGAAATCACGGGCAAGCGCTCGACCGCCGCCGTCGCGATGGCCGCCTATGACGAGGACCAGGCGCTCGACGTGGTGCGTCTCGACGGGTTGCAGCGGGGCAATGCCGAAACAGGATCGGGCGAGCACGTCACGATCGTCTCCGCCGAATCGCGGCCCGCGACTCGCGTCGTCTTCGCGCCCGCGAGCCGCGAAATGCGCCTCCAGGGGCCGGCCCAGGCCTTGAAACGCAATTTCTTTAGGAAACCGCTGGTCGCGGGCGATCTCGTCGCGACGACGGGGCAGCAGCCGGTTCAGAACATGCCGCAGGAATTGCGCCGCATGGTCAATTCGCCCGCCTACGCCCTGACCCAGATCCGCCTGACCGTCCTTTCGACCGCGCCCAAGGGCATCGTCCATATCGACGAGAACACCGAGGTCGAGCTGCGCGCCGAATACGAGGAGGCCAAGGCAGGCCGCGCAGTCGTCAATTACGATGATGTCGGCGGGATCGAGGAGACGATCCAGCAATTGCGCGAGATGGTCGAACTGCCGCTGCGCTATCCCGAACTGTTCACCCGCCTCGGCGTCGATCCGCCCAAGGGCGTGTTGCTCCACGGTCCGCCCGGAACCGGCAAGACCCGGCTGGCCCAGGCGGTCGCGAATGAGAGCGATGCCAATTTCTCGATCATCAACGGCCCGGAAATCATGGGCTCGGGCTATGGCGAGAGCGAGAAGCGCCTGCGCGAAGTGTTCGAGGAAGCGAGCCGCAACGCGCCCGCGATCATCTTCATCGACGAGATCGATTCGATCGCGCCCAAGCGCGACCGCGTTCCCGGCGAGGCGGAAAAACGCCTCGTCGCGCAATTGCTGACGCTGATGGACGGGCTGGAATCGCGCGCCAACGTGGTCGTTATCGCCGCCACCAACCGTCCCGACGCGATCGACGAGGCGCTGCGGCGTCCGGGCCGGTTCGACCGCGAGATCGTGATCGGCGTTCCCGACGAGAACGGACGGCGCGAAATCCTCGGCATCCATACGCGCGGTATGCCCTTGGGCGACAAGGTCGACCTCAAGGAACTGGCGCGCACCACCCATGGCTTCGTCGGCGCGGACATTGCTGCGCTGGCACGCGAGGCGGCCATAGACGCGGTGCGCCGGATCATGCCGCGCCTCGACCTCGACGAGCGGATGGTTCCGCCCGAAGTGCTCGACGATCTCTATGTCAGCCGCGAGGATTTCATCAGCGCGCTGAAGCGCATCCAGCCTTCCGCCATGCGCGAGGTTATGGTGCAGGTCCCTAATGTCGAATGGAGCGATGTCGGCGGGGTCGGCGATGCGGTCGACAAGCTGAAGGAAGGCATCGAACTGCCGATGCGCAATCCCGAGGCCTTCCACCGGCTCGGCATCCGTCCGGCCAAGGGCTTCTTGCTTTACGGGCCGCCAGGCACGGGCAAGACCCTGCTGGCCAAGGCGGTCGCCAAGGAGGCGGAGGCGAACTTCATCTCGATGAAGAGCTCGGACCTCCTGTCGAAGTGGTATGGTGAGAGCGAGCAGCAGATCGCGCGCATGTTCCAGCGTGCCCGCGCCGTGGCCCCGTGTGTCGTCTTCATCGACGAGATCGACAGCCTGGTGCCTGCGCGCGGATCGGGTGCGGGCGAACCTCAGGTGACGGGCCGGGTGGTCAACACCATCCTCGCTGAAATGGACGGGCTGGAGGAATTGCAGTCGGTCGTCGTGATCGGCGCGACCAACCGCCCGACTCTGGTCGATCCCGCGCTGCTGAGGCCGGGCCGGTTCGACGAGCTGGTCTATGTCGGCACGCCCGATCAGGGCGGGCGCGAGCATATCCTGAAGATTCACACCCGCGACATGCCGCTGGCCGACGATGTCGACCTCGCCGATGTGGCGGCCAAGACCGAGCGCTTCACCGGAGCGGATCTCGAGGACGTGGTCCGCCGCGCGGGTCTCAACGCGCTGCACCGCGTGGGCCGCGAGGTCACCGAGGTGGGCAATCAGGACTTCGTCGCGGCGCTGGAGGATTCGCGCGCCACGGTGACGCTCAAGATGGAAGAGGAATACAAGAAGATGCGCGGCGAGCTGAAGAAGCGTGCTGCCGAAGCGGTGCCGATCGGCTTCCTCTATGAAGGGATGGTCGAAAGCACGCGCGAGAGAAAGCACGGAGACTAGCGCCAGCGGGCCGGGGCGGACTGGATTGCTTCGTCGCCTTCGGCTTCTCGCAATGACGGTGGTCGGAAAAGGCCCTTCCCACCGTCATTGCGAGCGAGCGTAGCTCGCGCGGCAATCCAGCGTCCGACCCGCGAAGTCCAGCAGCTATCCCGCTTTGGCCCGCGCGTTCGCCGCCTCGACTTCGAGCCGGTGGCGGATCAGCGCGTCGGGCATGGTCTCGCGCAGCCATCGCAGCATATGTTCGCGCACGTCGCAGCGCAGGGTGAAAAGATCGCTGATGGTGGCCGCGCTCATCGCCAGGCGCAATTCGATGCTCTCGGGATAGGCCTCGGTCATCAGCAGCGCCAGATTGCGCCCGTCGAACAGCTCGTGCGCCTTGACGAAGCGCTCGAACTCTTCGCGGATCGGCGCGACATCGCTCGCCGGGTCAAGGTGGAGAAAGACCGGACCGGTCAGCTTCTCGCTCACGCGCGACCAGTTCTCGAACGTATCCTCTAGGAAGCGCACCGTGGGCACCACCAGCACCCGCTCGTCCCAGGTGCGGACGGTGACGAAGCTCATGCGGATTTCCTCGACCCTGCCGACTTCGCCTTCCAGCTTCACGAGATCGCCGATCCGCAGCGGCTGGGTCAGCGCCATCTGCAAGCCGCCGATCAGCGATTTGAGCGCAGGCTGGGCCGCCGCGCCGACAGCCAGCGCCGCAAGGCCGGCCGAGGCCAGCATCGCGGTCCCGACATCGCGCACGCCGGGAATGTTCAGCATGATGAGCGACACGGTGATGATGACGACCGCGACATTGACCGTCCGGGCGAGGATTTCGAGCCGGGTCCGCTGCGCGCGCAGGGCGACGGGATCGTCGGCAGCATCGAACTCGTGCTGCAATCCTTGGGCCACGCCCTTGACCGCGGCATAAAGCAGCCAGCCGATCAGCGCGGGCATGACGAAGCGGGCGGCGGCATCCCATTCGTCGCCCACCAGCGCATCGCCATTCGCGGCCGCGGAGATGGCGATGCCGAGCATCACCCAGCGCAGCGGATTGCGCACTCGCGCGACCACCGCATCGTCCACCACATTGACCGACAGGCGAGCGATCCGGCGCAGCACGGTCATGGCCAGCCAGTGCAGCGCCAGCGCAATCAGAATCGCGCCGCCCAAGGCGATCGCGATCTGGACCAGCGTCTCGGTATCGAATTCGTAATTGCGCGGATCGAAGCGGTCGAACATCCGTGAAGCCCTATGCGGAGAAAAAGGGCGGTTCAACCGGCCTGAAGGCCGCTGGCGCCTATTGGTCCTGGATCGGCATCTCGATCGTGACGCGAACGCCTTCAGGCAGGAATTCGCGTTCGATCGAGCCGCCGAATTGGCGCGAGGCGCTGGTCATCAACATGCTGCCGAACCCGCGCCGTTCGGGCTCGATCTCGATCGCGGCGCCGCTTTCCGCCCACACCAGCGTGATCGCCTCGCCATGGCGATGCCATTCGACCGCGATCGTCCCGCCATTCGACCAGGCCCCGTATTTGACCGCATTGGTGGTCAACTCGTGGAGGACCAAGCCGAGCGGCGTGACCTGTTTGGCGGGCAACAGCATTTCCTCGCCTTCGATCTCCGCCGTCAGCTTGCTGGAGCGATAGGGGGCGAGCGTCGTCTCGACGAGGGCGCGCAAGGAGGCGACCGGGCGTTCGAGTTCGCCCTGCGACACCTCATGCGCCGTCAGCAGCGCGCGGACGCGGTCGGCGATTCCATCGGTGACCTCCTTCGATTCCGGCTTGTCGCGACCGCTCAGCTGGATGATCGCGAGCACGACGGCGAACAGGTTCTTGACCCGGTGATTGAGTTCGCGCGCGAGAAGATCGGCCCGATCGCGCGCCTCGCCCAGCGCCACGGCCTGCGCGGCCTCCACCTCGGCGCGGGCGGTGCGCGCCACCAATCGGATGCCCGCGATGATCGCGCCGATCATCAGCAGCATCAGCGCGCCCAAAAGCGGCAGCACCCGGCCTTCGGCGCGGGCCGTCTCCTCGGTCGCATCGGACAGTAGCTGAAATTCGATACGCTCCATCTCGCCGATCGCGCGGCGCAGGCGCTCCATCGTTTCCTGGCCCTGATCCGACAGCATCTCGCGGCGCGCATCGATCAGGCGCCCATCTTCGAGCAGCCGGACGGATTCGTCCATTTCGGCGAATTTGGACGTGGCGAGCGTTTCGATCTGATCGACCAGTTCGGTCTGGCGGCGCGTCGTCTCGTCGTCCTCCATCGCGGTCCGCAGGCGGCGTAGCGAGGGTTCGATCTGTTCGCGCCCGATCAGGTAGGATTCGAGATAGCGCCGGTCGAGCGTGATGAGATAGCCGCGCTGGCCGGTCTCGGCATTGACCGCCGCGCTCGACACGTTGCGCAGTTCCAGCAGGATGTCGTTGGTGCGTTCGACCTGCTCGCGCTCGGCCCGCTCGCTCTCGATGGTCTGGAAGGCGACGACGATCAGCCCGAGCATCGCCAGCGCGATCAGGGCGAGCAGCGTGACATTGCCCCATTTGAAGCGCTTCTTGCGCCCGAGAAGATCGAATTTCGGCGTCAATGCGCGGCATCCCAGCTTGGGCCGGTGCCGATCTCGACACCCAGCGGAACGGTGAGATCGACGGACGGCAAGGCGGCTTCGGCCATCACCCGCTCGATGACCGGCTTGGCGGCGTCGACCATGTCCTTTGGCAGCTCGAAGACGAGTTCGTCATGGACCTGCAACAGCATCCGCACCCCTCGCTCCCCATCATAGGCCAGTCCCTCAGTCTCCAGAGCGGGCATCATCCGCACCATGGCGCGTTTGATGATGTCCGCGCTGGTCCCCTGGATCGGCGCGTTTATCGCCGCGCGCTCGCTCCCCTGGCGTTCCGCCTGGTTCTTCGAGCGGATGCGCGGGAACCAGGTCTTGCGACCGAACAGGGTTTCGGAATAGCCGCGCTCGCGCACGCGCTCCAGCGTTTCCATGATATAGCGCTGGATGCCGGGGAAGCGCTGGAAATAGGTGTCGATCATCGCCTGCGCCTCGTCGGGCTCGACCTGGAGGCGCCCGGCGAGGCCCCAGCGCGAAATCCCGTAGAGGATGGCGAAATTGATCGTCTTGGCGCGCCCGCGCGTATCGCGGTCGACCTCGCCGAACATCTCGCGCGCGGTGCGGTTGTGGATGTCCTCGCCCTGTTCGAAGGCCTCCTTCAGCGCATCGACCCCGGCCATGTGCGCGGCGAGGCGCAGCTCGATCTGCGAATAGTCGGCGGCGAGGAGGACATTGCCGTCTTCCGGCACGAAGGCTTCGCGGATCTGGCGACCGATCGCGGTGCGGATCGGAATGTTCTGGAGATTGGGATCGGTCGAGGACAGGCGGCCGGTCTGCGCCCCGACCAGCGAATAGCTCGTATGCACGCGCCCCGTATCGGGGTTGATCGCGGCCTGGAGCGCGTCGGTATAGGTCGATTTGAGCTTGGCCAGCTGGCGCCATTCGAGCACCTTGTCGGCGATTTCCACCCCATCGCCCGACAACCGCTCCAGCACCGTCTGATCGGTCGAATACTGGCCGCTCTTGCCCTTGCGCCCGCCCTTGTGGCCGAGCTTGTCGAACAGGATGTCGCCCAATTGCTTGGGGCTGCCGACCGTGAATTCCTGCCCCGCGAGCGTGTGGATTTCGCCTTCGAGGCGCGTGGTCTCGGCGGCGAATTCCTCGCTGAGCTTCGCCAGCCGCGCCCGGTCGACCTTGATCCCATGGCGCTCCATCTGCGCGACCACGGGCACGAGCGAGCGATCCACCCGCTCATAGACGCGCGTGCCTCCCTCGATCGCGAGGCGCGGTTTCAGGAGCGCGTGCAGGCGGAGCGTGACGTCGGCATCCTCGGCCGCATATTCGGTCGCCCGGTCGATCGGCACTTCGCCGAAGGGAATCGCCTTCTTGCCCGTGCCGCAGACTTCCTTGAAGGTGAGGCAGGCGTGGTCGAGATGGCGGCTGGCCAGTTCGTCCATCCCGTGCCCGCCCCCGATCCCGTCGAGGCTGCGCCCGGCATCGAGCGCGAAGCTGATGATCATCGTATCGTCGATCGGCGCGACCGCGATATCGTGCCGGGCGAGGACGGTGAGATCGTATTTCGCGTTGTGCAGCACCTTCAGGACCGCATCGCTTTCCAGCAGCGGCTTCAGCGCGGCGAGCGCCCGGTCGCGATCGATCTGTTCGGGCCGGTCGGAGAACATGTCGCTGCCGCCATGGCCGAGCGGGATATAGCAGGCATCGTTCGGCCCGAGCGCGAGGCTGATCCCGACCAGATCCGCCCGCATGGCGTCGAGCGCGCTGGTCTCGGTGTCGACCGCCACGAGGCGCGCTTCGTGGGCGCGCAGGATCCAGTGTTCGAGCCGCTCCATCGTCGTGACCGCCTCGTAGGCGGACCGGTCCACGGCGGGCATGTCGGGAAGGGGCTGGCTGTTACCTGCTGCGGCGGCTTCCGTGCCCTTGTTCTCGGCTTTCGCGGGATTGAGATTGTTGGGCCGGTCAGGGCTGCCGCTGCCCGCATCAAGGCGGCGCAAGAGGCTGGTGAAGCCGTGCGTTTCGAGGAAGGCGGCGAGCGGTTCGGTCGGCACCTCGTCCAGCTTCATGTCATCGAGCGCGACGGGAAGCGGACAATCCTCCTTCAGGGTCACCAGCACGCGGCTCAATTCGGCATCCGCGCGATGCTCGATCAATCGCTCCTTGAGCTTGGACTTCTTCATGTCCGCCGCCGAATCGAGCGCGGCGGTCAGCGTGCCGTGATCGGCGATCAGCTTGCTCGCGGTCTTGGGGCCGACGCCGAAGATGCCGGGGATGTTATCGACCGAATCGCCCATCAGCGCCAGGACGTCGCCCAATTGCTCGGGCGGGACGCCGAATTTCTCGATCACCTCGTCGCGCCCGATGCGCTGCGATTTCATCGTATCGAGCATGTCGATGCAGCCGCCGGTTTCGATGCCATCTTCCAGCTCGCCATCGGCGCACTGGCCGATCAATTGCATCAGATCCTTGTCCGAGCTCACGATCGTGACGTCCCAGCCCCGGCGCGTGGCCGCGCGGGCATAGCTGGCGATCATGTCGTCCGCCTCGACATCGGGCTCCTCGATCACGGGCAGGGAGAAGGCGCGTGTCGCATCGCGGATCAGGGGGAATTGGGGCACCAGATCCTCGGGCGGATCGGGGCGGTTGGCCTTGTACTGGTCGTAGAGGTCGTTGCGGAAGGAATGGCTCGACTTGTCGAGGATGACCGCGAGATGGGTCGGCCCGTCGGCCTTGTGGAGGTCGTCCGCCAGCTTCCACAGCATGGTGGTATAGCCATAGACAGCGCCCACCGGCGTGCCTTCCGGGTTGGTCAGGGGCGGCAGGCGGTGATAGGCGCGGAAGATATAGGCCGAGCCGTCGACGAGATAGAGATGCTGTTTGTCCGCCATGTCGCGCGCGGTCTAGCAGCGCGATGGACCGAAGGGGAGGGCTTTCGGATCGGACAATGCGGCAGAAAAAAGGCAAAATGCGGCGGGGCGCCCATAATTCGCTTGCATCGTCATATTCTCGCCATTATTTAGCCATTGTGAGGCCACGAACGGGCTCGCGGAAGCCCGGTCGGGCCTTCCAGTTCTACTCGCTGATCAAGGATTTCATATCATGCGCAAGATCGCTCTTATCGCCGCCGCTTCGGCTGCCGCCCTGTCGCTCGCCGCTTGCTCGGAAGCCACCGAAGATGCCGCGTCGCAGACCGCCGAAAACGCCGCTGCCGACACCGAAGCCAATCTCGAAGCCGCTGGCAACGAGCTGGAGCAGGCCGGTGAAAACATCGACGCCGCCGCTGAAGAAGCCGCTGCCGACGCCGAAGCGACCACCAACGAAGTGGAAGCTGACGTGCAGGACGAAACGACCGCCGAAGCCGCGAAGGACTAATCGGTCGGCGGTTCAGGCCGCAAACAATAAAGGGCGGTGCCTCGCGGCGCCGCCCTTTTTCGTGTCCGGTTTCGTATCCGATCTATCCTGTCAAAATGAAATCAGGCGTTACTCGCCGCCATAGGTGGCATTGGCCCAGACCCGCCCATCGCCACCGCGGCGCTGGAATCCTTCATACAGCGCGCCGGTGATGCTGTTGATGCGCAGGTCGCGCTTGCGGCGCGCTTCCAGCTTGGCGCCGCGATCGCCGTTCTCATACGCCATCGAGGGGCTCTGCCCGGTCACATAGATCGCGGCGGCGATGGTGCGGCCATCGGCGGTCTGGAACAGGCCGATATCGCTGGCCGTGCGGCTGAGCGTGCCCGTCTTGTGGGCCAGATTGGCGCTGCCGGGCAGGGCGGCGGACATCCGGTTCTTGCCCGTGGTGGTCGCGAACATCGCACTCATCAGAACGCTGCGCGAGGAGGAGCTGAGCCATTTGCCCTGGTAGATGCCCGCCAGAAGCTGGCCCATGGCGCGCGGCGTCGCGCTGTCGTTGACGTCGATCGAGGTCGCGGGGTCGGAGCGACCGTCTTCGCGGATCAGCGTCGCGATATCGCGCGTCAGCATGAACTCGGTGAGGCCCGCGCCGCGCATCCAGCGATTGACCGCCGCCGGACCGCCCACCGCGTTCAGCAGCGCGTCGGTGCAGTCATTGCAGCTTTTCGAGATCATCAATTCGAGATGGCGGCGCGCGGGCATGGTCGCCCCGCCGCGTCCGGGCAGGCGCCACTCGCTCGACAGGGTCCACTTCCCCTCGTCGACCCCCGCCAGATAGGTCGCGGCGATGGCAACCTTGCTGGTGCTCGCCAAAGGAAACCACTGATCGGCCATGACGCCGACTTCCTCGCCCGAGGACAGGTCGATGGCATAGACGCCGATCCTGCCCTGTGACGCATCGGCAAGGCGCGCGATCCGGCGGGTGAGGTCGCTGTCATAGCTGGCCTCCATGGTCTGGAGAGGCCGAACCTCGGTCCCGAGCATCGAATCGAACAGCGATTCGTATTCGGTCGCGGCAGCCCCCGCACTGGCCTGCTGACCGGCCGAGGGCGGAACGGCCTGCAGGTGTTGCGCCTGTGCCGGAAGGGCGAGGGCCATGAGCCCCGCCGTCAGCACGCTTCCGATTTTTCCAAGTCCCATGAGACCCCGTTACCCCAACCAAGCTTTGCGTTTGCTTAATGCGGGGAAGGTTCCCGAGCGACAACAGCTCCGCGACGAAATGTGCCGCGGAGCCGATCAGTCATTTAATGGGCGTATTCAGACGGTTCGCTGGTGGCGATCCGCCCCGTCAATTCAGGCGGACGCGATCGCCTGTTCGATCTTGTCGGTCGGCTGGCCGGTCATGGTCTTGGCGATCTCGCCGACCAGACGCTTTTCCAGTTCGGAATGGTAATGGTGGCGCATTTCGCCCAGCGTCTTGGGGTCGGCGATCACCAGCAGATCGGCGATATCGCCGGAAACACATTGCGAATTGAGCCATTCGGACACAGCGGCGGCGTGGGCCAGTTCGTCGAGCTGGGTGCTCGTGCCCTTCTCACGCCCGATATTGTCCTGATGGCGCACGCCCGCGCTGTAATTCGTTGCCGAGAGATCGGGCTGTTCCGCCCGGTCGAGCTTGGGTTCGAGCGGTGCGCCGCCATTGCGCATGACGGTGAAATTCTTGCCGTCAACGATGGCGACATGGGCGTTGCTGGGGATACGCATGAAATCTCCTTATGCGGTTCGTCCTGTGTGTTCCGGTAACGGGTGAGCGAGCGATTTGCTCCGCTGCGCGAGGGGAAAGAGTGCCCGGCATTTGCGTAATCCTCCCCGCATGATAGCAAGTCGGCCAAAGACGGATTTTCCCCTTCGGAGAACTATGATGACCCTTCGCCTTTCGCTGACCGCGGCGCTGCTCGCGACTGCCGCCACTGCTCCTCTGGCGGCGCAGGATGCCCCCATCGTCCTGCCCGGCGCGCCGGGCGAGGCGTCGCGCACGATCGATGCGAAGGAAGCGATCGCGATCACCGGAGTCAGCTATGCGCCCGGCGATGTCCGCTTCATGCAGGACATGATCCTCCACCACCGACAGGCGGTCACGATGGCGGAACTCGCCAAGACCCGCGCCAGCGACGAGCGCGTGAAGAACACCGCTGATCGCATCCTCGCCAGCCAGGCCGACGAAATCGACTTCATGCGCGAATGGCTGGAGGCACGCGGCGAAAGCGTGACCGGCCCCACGATGACGGGCGCTGCGGGCCATGAAGGCCACGATCCCCACATGGGGCACGAGCTGATGCAGGGCATGGCCAGCGCCGAGGAGATGGCCGAACTCGCGACGCTGTCGGGCACTGCCTTCGACCGGATGTTCCTCGATCTGATGGTGAAGCACCACCAGGGTGCGGTGGCGATGGTGGAGACGCTGCACCGTTCGCCGGGCACCGCCTACGAGCCGACCGTGTTCGAATTCACCAATGAGGTGGTGAACGATCAGAACGCCGAGATCGGCCGCATGAACGCCCTGCTCGCGCGCCTGTCGGACGATCCGCGCGCCACGCTGGCGGCGGGCTTCCGCGACGCGGGCGAGGCGATTTCGAACATGCGCCTCCTCGCTGCCATGCCCAAGGCGGCCGGTTTCTTCGATCCCGGCAATCCCGCCCAGCTCCAGCCGCTGATCGAGGACAAGAGCGAGGCCGACGCCGAAGCCAGCGCCGATGGCGAGGATCGCGAGGAAATCCTCGAAGGCGAGGAGAAGGAACCGCGCTTCGGAGAGCGCGGATCGCTGCTGACCTTCTGGTCCACCGATATGGCGTTCAAGGACGATCTGCTGATCACCGGCAGCTATCACGGCTTCAATATCTACCGCCTCGGCACGGACGGCGTGCCGAACCTCGTCAGCTCCACCGTCTGTCCGGGCGGGCAGGGCGACGTCTCGGTCGTGGGCGATCTCCTGTTGATGAGCGTGCAGGACAGCCGGGCGCGGCTCGATTGCGGCCTCGGTGGCGTCCAGGGCCGTGTCAGCGACGAGCGCATGCGCGGTCTGCGCATCTTCGACATCTCGGATCTGACCGCGCCGCGCCAGGTGGGGGCGGTGCAGACCTGCCGTGGCAGCCATACCCACTCGGTCGTTTCGGCGGACGATCGCCGCATCGTGGTCTACAATTCGGGCACGTCCTACGTCCGGCCCGACCAGGAGCTGGCGGGCTGTTTCGAGGATGGGGGCGATGCGACGGCCCTGTTCAGTATCGACGTGATCGAGATTCCGGTGGCCGATCCCGGCAAGGCCCGCCTCGTCGGCAGCCCGCGTGTCTTCGCGGAAGGGAATAATATCGCCGGGCTCTGGCGCGGTGGCGATCACGGGGACGGCACGCAGGAAACGCGCGTCACCGACCAGTGCCACGACATCACCGTCTTCCCGTCCAAGAACATCGCCGCGGGCGCGTGTTCAGGCAACGGGATCGTCATGGATATCAGCGATCCGCTGAACCCCAAGCGCCTCAGCGACGTGACCGACGAAGGCTTCGCCTATTGGCATTCCGCCACCTTCAACAATGACGGCAGCAAGGTGGTCTTCACCGACGAATGGGGCGGGGGCACACGCCCGCGTTGCCAGGCGGGCGATCCGACGAATTGGGGCGCCGATGCCTTCTACGCGATCGAGGACGGAAAGCTGGTCTATCGCGGCACCTACAAGCTGCCCGCGCCGCAGGGCGACAAGGAGAATTGCGTCGCCCATAACGGATCGATCGTCCCCGTTCCGGGCCGCGATATCTTCGTCCAGGCGTGGTATCAGGGCGGGATCAGCGTGATCGACTTCACCGATGCGACCAAGCCGTTCGAGATTGCCTATTTCGACCGCGGGCCGGTGGACGAGGATCAGCTGGTCACCGCCGGATACTGGTCGGCCTATTGGTACAAGGGCCGCATCTACGCGACCGAGATCGCGCGCGGGCTCGACGTGCTGGCGCTGGAGCCGAGCGAATATCTGACCGCCGAGGAAATCGCGGCGGCGAGCGCGGCCCGCTATCCGGGCGACGTCTTCAATCCGCAGACCCAGACCGAGGTTAACTGGAGTGAGGACCAGATCCGCGCGGCGGAAAGCAGTCGCCTTGGTGGCTGATTGGATAGCTGACTAAAGCCGGTCAGCTGATCGGCGGGATCGCAAGTTCGATCCGGTCCCGCCCTTCGTTCTTGGCCCGATAGAGCGCTTCGTCCGCCGCGCGCAGGGCGCTGTCGCGGTCGGGAAAGGCGAACAGGTCGGCGATTCCGCCGGAGAAGGTGATCATCCCTAGCGATTCGCGGGTCGTGCGGTTGATGAAGGGGCGCTTAGACAGGGTTTCGCGGATCGCATCCAGATTGTCGCGTGCATCTTCCAGTGAGAAGCCGCGATAGATGATGACGAATTCCTCGCCCCCGTAGCGAACCACCTGACACTCCTCGCCCGCGCCCTGGGCAAGGGTGCGCGCGACCATCTGGAGAACCCTGTCGCCCGTGTCGTGGCCGTGAATGTCGTTGACTGGCTTGAAATTGTCGATGTCGCAGAAGGCGACCGCGACCGGTTCGCGGTCGCTGGCATCCGAGCCGTCCCAATCGACGTCGCGCGCCTCGCCCCAGAGGCGTTCCAGCATTTCGTCGAGGGCGCGGCGATTGGGAAGCCCGGTCAGGTGGTCGATATTGGCGACGCGCTGCGCCTCCTCGAGATCGCGGCGCAGCGAGATGGCCTCGCGCTCGCTGCGTTGCATCTTTTCCTCGGCCTGTTGGGCCTGGTCGCGGATCGCCCGCGTCAGATCGGACACGCGGGAGAGCAGCTCTTCCGCCGTCTCGCCGGAATCGATCCGCTCCGCCTGCTGCGCATGATCGTCCATCGCCTCGCGATAATCGGCGGCGGCGGTGCGTGCATCGCGGGCGGTGCTGCTGAAGGCCTCGATCGAATTCTGAAGGCTGGCGGCCAGCCGGTCGATATCGGCGCGGTCCTGTTCGGTGCTGTCGGTCTCGCAGGCGAGCGTGTCGAGCCATTGCTGGGTGATCGGCTCGCCGCGCGCTTCCATCTCCGCTGTCAGGGACGCGAAATCGGGGTGCTGGCCGGAAAAGATCCCATGCGCGCGAACCAGATTGGCCGGGGTGATCTCGAGGTCGTTACCGAGGAGGAACGTGCCGATATTGTCCATCAGCTCTTCCCCTGCACTGCGCTCGCGCGCCTGCTCGCGCTTGGGGGCGGGCTCGGGATCGACCAGCTCGGTTACTGGCGGTTCTTTCTCGGATCGGCGCGATACCTTGCTGGCAACCGCCTCGCACTCCTCGCCGGCCGAATCCGAAGCGACACCTTCCTCCCCGTCCCGCGAAGACAGGAAGTCATGGACCGTGACCGCCGATTTTCGGCGGATGGCGCCGGAATGGTTCACTTCGCAAAAGTCCAATCTTCGTTGGTTCGCACATGCGGTGCCCCGGGAGGAGCAGCCCTGGTCGTACCGGCGAATGATGAAGATCGTCTCACCACGGGCTTTGCGTAATTTTACGTAAGAATTACGTAATCGAGACCAAGCTGCGAATCGAAAGGGGCCCGGCAGGATCGCTCCTGCCGGGCCCCTCGAAAGGTCCGGTAACGGACGGGAGGTTGTGGGCTTAGAAGCCCATGCCGCCCATACCGCCGCCCATGCCACCCATGTCGGGCATGCCGCCGCCGGAATTCTTGTCTTCCGGCTTTTCGACGATGGCCGCTTCGGTGGTGATCAGCAGACCGGCGACCGAGGCCGCGTTCTGAAGCGCCGTGCGCACGACCTTGGTCGGGTCGATGACGCCAGCCGACACCAGGTTCTCGTAGGTGTCGGTCGCGGCGTTGAAGCCGAGCGATTCGTCGTTGCCGTCGAACAGCTTGCCCGACACAACCGCGCCGTCATGGCCCGCATTGGTCGCAATCTGGCGAACCGGCGCGGTCAGCGCGCGGCGCACGATGTCGATCCCGCGGGTCTGGTCGTCGTTCGCGCCCGAAAGGCCGTCCAGCGACTTCGAGGCGTAGAGCAACGCGGTGCCGCCACCGGGGACGATGCCTTCTTCGACGGCAGCACGGGTCGCGTGCAGCGCGTCGTCGACGCGATCCTTGCGCTCCTTCACCTCGACTTCGGTGGCACCGCCGACCTTGATCACGGCCACGCCGCCGGCGAGCTTGGCGAGACGCTCTTGCAGCTTCTCGCGGTCGTAATCGCTGGAGGTGTTGTCGATCTGGGTGCGGATCTCGCCGACGCGGGCCTTGATGTCGGCCTCGTCACCGGCACCGTCGACGATGGTGGTGTTGTCCTTGTCGATGGTGACGCGCTTGGCTTCGCCGAGCATTCCGAGCGTGACGTTTTCGAGCTTGATGCCGAGATCTTCGCTGATCATCTCGCCCTTGGTCAGGATCGCGATGTCCTGCAGCATCGCCTTGCGACGATCGCCGAAGCCGGGGGCCTTGACCGCCGCGACCTTCAGGCCGCCGCGCAGCTTGTTCACGACGAGAGTGGCGAGCGCTTCGCCTTCGATGTCTTCCGCGATGATCAGCAGCGGACGGCCCGACTGGACCGCGGCTTCGAGCACCGGAAGCATCGACTGGAGGTTCGACAGCTTCTTTTCATGGATCAGGATGTACGGGTTGTCGAGTTCGACCGTCATCTTGTCCGGGTTGGTGATGAAGTACGGCGACAGGTAGCCGCGATCGAACTGCATCCCTTCGACGGTCTCGAGCTCGAATTCGAGGCCCTTCGATTCGTCGACGGTGATGACGCCTTCCTTGCCGACCTTATCCATGGCTTCGGCGATCTTCTCGCCGACTTCACGGTCGCCATTGGCGGAAATGATGCCGACCTGGGCGATCTCGCTGGAACCCGAGACGTCCTTCGAACGGCTCTTCAGATTCTCGACGACCTTTTCGACCGCGAGGTCGATGCCGCGCTTCAGGTCCATCGGGTTCATGCCCGCGGCGACCGACTTCATGCCCTCGGTCACGATCGACTGGGCGAGCACGGTGGCGGTGGTGGTGCCGTCACCCGCCGCGTCGTTCGACTTGGAAGCGACTTCCTTGAGCATCTGCGCGCCCATGTTCTCGAACTTGTCCTTGAGTTCGATTTCCTTGGCGACGGTGACGCCGTCCTTGGTGATGCGCGGGGCGCCGAAGCTCTTGTCGATGACGACGTTGCGACCCTTGGGGCCGAGCGTGACCTTGACGGCGTTGGCGAGGGTGTCGACGCCGCGCTGAATGCCTTCGCGCGCGTCGCGGCTGAACTTTACGTCCTTGGCTGCCATGTTGGTTTCTCCTGAATTGAATGGATTGGAAAGAAAGCGTCAGAGATCGGCAATCAGCCGAGGATCCCCATGATGTCGCTTTCCTTCATGATCAGCAGGTCTTCGCCGTCGAGCTTGACCTCGGTGCCCGACCACTTGCCGAACAGGACGCGGTCGCCTGCCTTGACATCGAGCGGGGTGACGGTGCCGTCATCGGCACGGGCGCCCGAACCGACGGCGACGATCTCGCCTTCGCTGGGCTTTTCCTTGGCGCTGTCGGGAATGATGATGCCGCCTGCGGTCTTTTCGTCGGCTTCGATGCGACGGACCAGAACGCGGTCATGCAGTGGACGAAATGCCATGATGTACCTCTTTACCTGTTCGAAAGGTGATGAATTGCGAGTTGGCACTCGCTTATGGAGAGTGCCAGCGGCGCGCATATGTGGATGGGGTGATGCGGTGTCAACGATCGCAGCCGCAAAAATCGCGTCATGTCCGGCAGGGCGTTGCGGGCGCTGGCCGGACGGTGCGCCGAACCCCGCTGGGGCGCGCGGCTGGCCAGAGAGCGCCCGTTTCGCTATCGGGCCGCGCAAACGGGACGCAAACCTTAGATTCAAAGACAAGAGGCCGCCATCGTGACGACCGAAAAGGACATCGCCGCTCTCACCATCCCCGAACAGCTTTTCATGTGGCTCAGAGTCAACATGATGGAGATCGTCGGCGCCTTCGCGGTGCTGGTGATCGGCCTGCTGGTGGCAGGGCTGCTGTCGCGCTGGGCGCGCATGGCCCTCGCGCGCTCGTCCCGGCTCGATGCCACGGTCAGCCAGTTCCTCGCCAACATCATCAAATATGCGCTCTGGGCGCTCGTCATCGTCACCGTGCTGGCGCAGTTCGGAGTGCAGACCACCAGCATTCTCGCCGCGCTCGGCGGCATGGCGCTGGCGGTCGGGCTGGCCTTGCAGGGAACGCTGTCCAATGTCGCGTCGGGCGTGATGATCCTGGTTCAGAAACCCTTCCGCGTCGGCGAAGGGATCTCGGTCGGCAATATCACCGCCGTGGTCCAGGATATCGGCCTGTTCACGACCGAACTGAAGCAGTTCGACGGATTGTTCGTGATGATCCCGAATTCCGAATTGTGGAACCAGCCGATCGTCAATTTCAACCGCCACCCGACCCGCCGGTTCGAGCTGACCGTGGGGATCGGCTATGGCGACGATATGCAGCAGGCGCGCGAGGAATTGCTGAAGCTGGCCGAGGCGGACGAACGCGTGCTGCCCGAACCGGCGCCCGCCGCCTTCGTCGCTTCGCTGGACGACAGTTCGGTTGGGATCGGTCTGCGCGTCTGGTGCGCGACGGGCGATTATCTGGGGCTGACCTGGGACCTGACGGAGAAGGCCAAGGCGCGCTTCGACGCGGTCGGCATCTCGATCCCCTTCCCGCAGCGCGAGATCACGACGAAAGCAGCCTAGGGGCTGGCTTACGCGTTCGTAAGTCCCAGCCGGTCCCGCGCCGCCCAGCGCCAGATTAGCAGCGCGGCGGCCACGGTCAGCCCGGTGGCGAGGCCGATCCACACGCCCACGCCCTCTAAAGGCGTCAGGAAGCCGAGCACCAGCGCCGTGCCGATCCCCGGCACCCAATAGGCGAAGGCGGCGATCCACATCGGCACGCGCGTATCCTGAAGCCCGCGCAGCGCGCCCGCCGCCACGGCCTGCATCCCGTCGAACAGCTGGAAGGCGGCTGCGATGACGATATAGGTCAGCGCATAGCCGATCAGCACGGCATTGGCCGGGTCCCAGGGATCGACATAGATCGCGAGCAGATAGCGCGGCGCGACGATCATCGCGAGCGCGGTCGCCCCCATGAAACCCGTCCCGATCGCGATCGCGGCCCAACCGGCGCGCTTCATCCCCTCAGTGTCGCGCGCGCCATAGAAATAGCCGACCCGGATCGTCGCCGCCTGACCGACGCCGAAAGGCACCTGGAAGGCGAGCGCCGCGATCTGCAGGGCGACCGTGTGCGCGGCCAGTTGCGCAGTGCCGATATTGCCCATCAGGAAGGCGGCGGCCCCGAAAATGCCCGCCTCCGCCGTGATCGTCAGCGCGATTGGCGTCCCGATCCGAACGATCTGGCCGAACCGCGCCCAGTCCGGCGCCCACCAGCGTCCGAAGATGCGATAGCGGTGGAGGCGCGGGTCGAGGCGGATGACGATGATATAGGCCGCCAGCGTCACCAGCGCGGTGATGATCGTGGCGACGCCAGCCCCTTTGAGGCCCAGTTCGGGCATCCCGAAATTGCCGAAGATGAAAGCGTAATTGGCGAGCGCGTTCACTCCGATGCCCGCAGCTGTGATCAGGGTCGCGACGATCGGGCGGTCGAGCGCGGAGACGAAGCTGCGCAACACGTTGTTGAACAGCATCGGCACCAGCGACCAGATGATGACGATGTTGTACTCGCTCGCGAGGCCGATGATCGCCGCGTCCTGCCCCGTCGCGCGCATCAGGGGGACGAGCAGAAGGCACAGCGCCATACCGAGAGCGCCGCTCATCACCGCCAGCCACAGCGCCATGCGGATACCGCGCCGGACCGGCCGCAGCGCCGGAGCGCGCGCGCCGAGATCGGCGGCGATCACGGGCGCGACCGCGCCGGTCAGCCCGCTCATCGCCCACAGGACGAGGCCGAACAGCGCCACGGCGAGCGCGGAGGCGGCCAGTTGTGCCTCGCCCAGCCGCGCGATGAAGATCACGTCGACCGCATAGGTCAGCATCTGCAACAGGTTCGCCGCCGCCAGCGGCCAGCTCAGCCGCAGCGTGGCGGCGAATTCGCCGCGCCAGCCATCTCTGCCGCCGAGGACTTCGGGAGGCAGGGGCGAGGAGGTCGGATTGGTATCCATGACAGTGCGTGCCGCCCGGTCAGGACAGCCGCACCGGATAGGGACAGGGCGCGATCAAGGCAATCGCCAGCGGTCAGGCGCTTCAGCTTCAAGAAAGATGCGATGCAGCAGAGGCACACCCGTCTCAAGCAGAGGGGTCCTTCGCACCATGCGCCTTTCCATCCTTGCCGCCGCCCTCGCAACCGGTCTCGCCGTTCCCGCGCAGGCAGGCGAGCTGTTCGGCGGTGTCTACGCCCACGCGGTCGACACGCCGTTCACATTCGATACCGGGGAAGGCGGAGCGGACGTCCAGATCGGCGTGCGCAGCGATCCGATCGAGGCCTTGCGCGTCATCGGCAAGCCGTCCGCGCATGTCTTCGGATCGCTCAACAGCGAAGAGGGCGGCACCGATTTCGTGGCCGCCGGTCTGTCGTGGAAGGTGGACGCGGGCCCGGTCTATATCCGCCCCGGCGTTGGCCTCGCGCTCCACAACGCGCCCGAATTGCGCGTCGACCCCGCCACCCGCATTCGCACCGATCTGGGCAGTCGCGTGCTCTTCGAACCCGAGATCGCGATCGGGACGGATCTGTCGGAGCGCGTCTCGGTGGAGGCGAGCTGGGTCCACATCAGCAATGCCCGCCTGTTCAATCGCGAGCAGAACCCCGGCATCGACATGATGGGCGTGCGGCTGAACTGGAAAATCTGAGAGAGTTTCGACGCGGAAACAGGAGGGTGCCGCGCGATCGAAGGAACCGGTCCGACGGTTCGCGGTTGTATCCGCGTCGGCGCGCGGAAGGTCGCATGCCGGAAATAACTCGGAGAGACGCCATGAAGAAGTTCGTAACCATGCTGGCGCTGGGCAGCTCGATCGTTCTGCTGTCCGCCTGTAACACGGTACGCGGTGCAGCGGCCGACGTGGAATCGGTTGGCGATTGCGTCGACGGCGTCGAAGGCAATTGCTGAGCCGACGCGAAGCTTACGCTTCGTAAAAGAGGCGCTGCCCCTGGGGCGGCGCCTTTTTTGTTGGGTCCGACACGGGTGCGGGCGCCGTCGCCCGAAAGCGGACAAACGAAAAGGGCGGCGCCTCGCGGCACCGCCCTTTCCTGTGTCTCGCAAAAGCGATCCGAAGATTACTTGAGTTCGACCGTGCCGCCAGCGGCTTCGATCTTGCCCTTGATTTCTTCGGCTTCCGCCTTGTTGACGCCTTCCTTGATGGGCTTCGGCGCGCCTTCGACGAGCGCCTTGGCTTCGCCCAGGCCCAGACCGGTGATGGCGCGGACTTCCTTGATGACCTGGATCTTCTTGCCACCGTCGCCGGTCAGGACGACGTCGAATTCGTCCTTTTCTTCGGCTGCGGGGGCATCGCCACCGGCGGCGGGACCCGCGACGGCAACGGCAGCGGCGGCGCTAACGCCCCACTCTTCTTCCAGCGCCTTGGCAAGCTCGGCGGCTTCCATGACGGTCAGTTTGCTCAGTTCTTCGACAAGCTTGGCGATATCGGCCATGATATTTCACTCCAAATTTCAGCTGGGACAGAGGCGTCCCGAGAATGTTTGCTTCTGCGGTAAATCGCTTACGCCGCTTCCTTGGCGCCATAGGCACCGAAGACGCGTGCGAGCATCGATACGGGTTCCTTGATCGTGCGGACGACCTTGGTGGCCGGCGCATTGACAAGACCCACGATCGTGCCGCGCAGCTCGTCGAGCGAGGGCATCGAGGCGAGTGCCTTGATCCCGGCTTCGTCGAGCACGCTCGCCCCCATGGAACCACCGACGATTTCAAGCTTGTCGTTGGTCTTGGCGAAGTCCACCGCGACCTTCGCGGCCGCAACCGGATCGGTCGAATAGGCGAGCGCGGTAGGCCCGCTCAGATATTCGTCGATACCGGTGTAATCGGTGTCCTTCAGGGCGAGCTTGGCGAGGCGATTCTTCGCAACCTTGTAGGTCGCGCCAGCGTCGCGCATCTTCTGCCTCAGTTCGGTGGACTGGGCCACCGTGAGGCCGAGGTTGCGGGTGACGACCACCACGCCCGCCTCGGCGAAGACTGCGTTGAGCTCGGCGACCGAATCGGCTTTCTGCGAACGATCCATGCCATACTCCTTCACAATGTGCGCCGCATGGCTGGCCATGCGGTTGGCACTATGGCCGCTCGGGATGGCTCCCGCACGGCCGGCTCAAATCGATCCATGCCGCTGATCGGCACGAACCTGTCCAGTGATGGGGAAGGAGGGCGCATCGACTTCAGGAGCGATACACGCCGGACGGCCTTGCACGCGGCAGGGCCGAATAAATCTCGTTTCCCCGTCTAGGCTGGAAATTAAGACCGGCAGATCCCGGTCACCAACTGTCTCGGACGGCTGAATGCCGGATACCTGTTCGCGAAAACGAAAAGGCCCGCCATTCGTGGGCGGGCCTTTAGCGTCGGGTGCGTCCGAGTCAAGTGAAAGCCTGAAGCACGGATGCCGCGAAAAGAGGGTGTGCCGCTTACATCGGCGTTTCGGTGGCGTCGGGAACCGGCGTTTCCATCATCGGGTCGGCGGCCATGCCGTCTTCGTTCATAGTCCCGTCATCGTTCATGGTCCCGTCTTCGCTCATGGCGTCATCGGCCATCGGCGTCTCGGTCATGCCCTGGTCCATAGGCTCGACCGCGGCGGGCTCCATCGAGGTGGTATCGGTGCCGTCGACTTCGTCCGCCGATTCGCCACAGGCGGCGAGCGAGAGGGCGACGGGAAGGGCGGCGATAAGAGCAAGCTTGTTCATGACGGTCTCCTGATGGTGGGGAAGATTACGGCCATGAAATCGCCACAATCGGTGAAAGTTCCGAAAAATCTGTCGCTTCGGTCCGGGGCGGACACGAAAAAGGGCCCCGGCCAATAGGCGGCGGGGCCCTTCATCCGAAAGGTCCGGGTGGAGCCAGGCCCCACCCGAAAGCCTATTACATCGGGGTTTCGGTGGCTTCCGGAGCCGGGGTTTCGGTGACCATGGTGTCTTCGGTCACGGTTTCTTCCATCGGGGTTTCGCCGGCCATCGGGGTTTCAGCGGCCATCGGCTCGGTGGTCATGACTTCGGTTTCGGTGGCGACGGGCTCCGCAACGGTATCTTCGGCGGCGTTGTCGCAAGCGACGAGGCCGAAAGCGAGCGGGAGAGCGATAAGAGCGAGCTTCTTCATGGGTAAATGTCCTTTGCCGGTTAGAGCGCGTCGAGATTGGCGCGCCGCGATTTGGCCGTCACATTATCGCCTTATTTGGAAGCGCTGCCAAGCGGAATTTTTGCATCGCGAAAGAATTGGTTTTCCGTAGGAGGTGCGAGGTCGATATCTGTGCGCCGGGCCGCGTGCCCGGCCGCGAGAGCGGCGGACCCGGCCATGGTCAGTGCAAGGAAGCCGACCACTAGAGAATCGATTATCATCAAGACCCAGTCTAGCCAGACGGGCGCCCATTTCATCGCCGCTATGGCCAGTCCGTAATGAGGGACCATCAGTGGCAGGAAACCCGCCACGAGCAAAGCGATCGCATACCAGAACGAACCGCGCATGATGGCCACCGAGCGTAACGGGCCGATCCGCGCATTCCCCAACGCCCAAGCCACGGCCCAAGCGGTGAGGTAGATCATCATTACCTGCTGGGCCACGCCGCTCGTGATATCGACAGCCAAACCTTCAAGCCCCAGTGGCGCGAGGAGGTTGGGGCCGAAAAGAGCCCACCAAGACTGCGCGCCGGCGAAGGCGAAGACAAGAGCGAACAAGCCGATCGCTGGCCACTCGATCCGCACCGCACGGGCCGGATCGCCCAGCAGAAGATAGCGGACGAACCAATAGCCGGGCAGTCCGATCGCCAGTGTCTTCGCAAAGCCGAACCAAAGCCGTAGCGGATCGCCTTCCGCCGCTTTCGCACCCGCCAGATCGAAATACATGCTCGCCTGCAGCTCGACGACGTGCTGCGCCATCTCCACCAGAACCGGGATCAGGAACAACAGTGGAAAGGAGAGAGCGAACCTCCATGATTCTCGATAGATGGTCTTTACGTCGGTCCACATCGCGTCAATTCCCCTCTTCTTCATATCCAAGCAAATCGCCCGGTTGGCAGTCGAGCTCGCGACAGATCGCCTCGAGCGTCGAGAAACGGATCGCCTTGGCCTTGCCGGTCTTGAGGATCGACAGGTTGGCAAGCGTGAGGCCAACGCGGTCGGCGAGGTCGGTCAGCGTCATTCGCCGCGCGTGGAGCAGATCGTCGAGTTTGACCCGGACCGGCATCAGACTGTGCCCTCAAGATCGTCGCGCATGATCGCGCCTTCCTTGAAGATGCGCGCCAGCACCAGCAGCAGCGGCACGGCGAACCAGCCGGTCAGGGACAGCGACCAGCCGAGATATTCGCCGCTCGTCGCGCTCGCCCAGACCGAAACCTGTCCAAAGGCCAGATCGACCAGATTGATCGCAAGCAGCGCCCAGGCGATGGTGGCGAGGCGCTTTGCATTTGTTTCGGTAAAAGCCGCGCCTGCCTGCGTATCACGAAGCATGGCGATCAGCCGCGTGAAGATAAGATGGGCGGCTCCAACGACTACGAACACGCAGACGCAGGCGAACTTGAGCCAGAAGAATAAAGCTTCGACAGAGCGAGGACCTTCGAAGGCCCGATCGAACATCGTACGGAACTGGTCGGGATCGGTCACCATCATCGCCAGCAGCAAGGCGAACAGCGCCCCCGCTATCCAATTCAGCCAATTCGCTGCCCGCAGCATCCAGATCGCCGTTCTCAGCATTGGTCGAATCTCCAGGATCACTTATCGAAATTCGATATGGCCTTGTCCGTCCTTATCGTCAATCGATAAATTGCTTATCGCTTTTCGAGAATTGTGTAGGGGCCCAATCGTCAATCTGACCATTCCCTTGCCTAGGGCTGCACCTGTTGACCCCCGCCGTTTGCCACCCTATATGCCGCCGCGACCGCACGCTTCGAGCGAGTTCCGATTCATGCGCGGGAATCGGCACCAGGATGGAAGCGGCGTTTCCATATCGCGACGCTTGATAAAAGAGCTGCAGCTGCCGACGGATACCCTCATCGAAGGGCCGGTCGGCGATCCGCTGCGGCCTGTTCGCGTCGGCATGGATCTTCAGCGCGAGAGTTGAATTTGCGGCCTCCCATCGCGGGCAGGTCCGGCACTGCTAGAAAAAGGCGAAAGTCCTGTATGGCTACCAAGGCGAAAATCCCGACCAAGTCCAAGGCGTCCGGCACCGCGAAGCGGCGCATCCGCAAGATCTTCGGCGACATCCACGAAGTCGTCGATATGCCGAACCTGATCGAGGTCCAGCGCGAGAGCTACGAGCAGTTCCTGCGTTCGAACAAGGAGATCGATTACGTCTCCGGCCTGGAAAAGACCCTGCGTAGCGTTTTCCCGATCCGCGACTTCGCCGGCACCGCCGAGCTCGATTTCGTCCATTACGAACTCGAACCGCCGAAATACGACATCGTCGAATGCCGCCAGCGCGGCATCACCTATGCCGCCCCGATGAAGGTGACCTTGCGCCTGATCGTGTTCGAGGTGGACCAGGAAACCGAAACCCGCTCCGTCCTCGATATCAAGGAACAGGACGTCTACATGGGCGACATGCCGCTCATGACGAGCAACGGCACCTTCGTCATCAACGGGACCGAGCGCGTCATCGTCTCGCAGATGCACCGTTCGCCGGGTGTCCTGTTCGATCACGATCGCGGCAAGACCCATTCCTCGGGCAAGCTGCTGTTCGCCGCGCGGATCATCCCCTATCGTGGGTCGTGGCTCGATTTCGAATTCGACGCCAAGGACATCGTCAACGTGCGTATCGACCGCAAGCGCAAGCTGCCGGTCACCTCGCTCCTGTTCGCCCTCGGCCTCGACAGCGAGGACATCCTCGACGTCTTCTATGAAAAGAAGACCTGGGAGCGTGCCAAGGACGGGTGGCAGATCCCGTTCGTCCCCGAAGCATGGCGCGGCCACAAGCCGGCCTTCCCGCTGATCGATGCTAAGACTGGCGAGGAAGTCTTCAAGGCGGGTGACAAGATCAGCCCGCGCGCCGCGAACAAGGCGGCGAAGGACGGGCTCGAGACGCTGCTGCTGCCGACCGAGGAAATCTTTGCCCGCTACGCCGCGCGCGACATGATCGACGAGAGCACGGGCCGCATCTATATCGAAGCGGGCGAGGAAGTCTCGCCCGAGAACCTCGAAAAGCTCGACGCCGCGGGCATCGACCGGATCGACCTGCTAGACATCGACGACGTCAACACCGGCCCCTGGATGCGCAACACGCTCGAAGCCGACAAGGCCGAGAACCGCGACGAAGGTCTGGAAGCGATCTACAAGGTCATGCGTCCGGGCGAACCGCCGACCAAGGAAACCGCAGAAGCGCTGTTCGAAGGCCTGTTCTTCGACGCCGACCGCTACGATCTGAGCGCGGTCGGCCGCGTGAAGCTCAACATGCGCCTCGACCTCGATGCCGAGGACACCGTCACCACGCTGCGCAAGGAAGACATCCTCGCGGTGGTCAAGGAGCTGGTGAACCTCAAGGACGGCAAGGGCGAGGTCGACGATATCGACAATCTCGGCAATCGCCGCGTGCGTTCGGTGGGCGAGCTGCTGGAAAACCAGTACCGCGTCGGCCTGCTGCGCATGGAACGCGCCGTGAAGGAGCGCATGAGCAGCGTCGACGTGTCGACGGTGATGCCGAACGACCTCATCAACGCAAAGCCCGCCGTGGCGGCCGTGCGCGAATTCTTCGGCTCCAGCCAGCTTTCGCAGTTCATGGACCAGACCAATCCGCTCTCGGAAGTGACGCATAAGCGCCGCGTCTCCGCGCTCGGGCCGGGCGGTCTGACGCGTGAGCGCGCGGGCTTCGAAGTCCGCGACGTTCACCCGACCCATTACGGCCGCATCTGCCCGATCGAGACGCCGGAAGGCCCGAATATCGGCCTGATCAACTCGCTCTCGACCTTTGCGCGCGTCAACAAGTACGGCTTCATCGAGACGCCGTATCGCAAGGTGAAGGACAACAAGGTCACCGACGAGGTGATCTACCTGTCCGCGATGGAAGAGCAGAAGCACACCGTCGCGCAGGCCTCCGCCGAGCTCGACGAGAATGGCGGCTTCGTGGAAGAGCTGGTCTCGGCGCGTCAGAGCGGCGACAACCTGATGGCTCCGCGCGAAACGATCACGCTGATGGATGTCAGCCCCAAGCAGCTCGTCTCGGTCGGTGCCTCGCTCATTCCGTTCCTGGAAAACGATGACGCCAACCGCGCGCTGATGGGCGCCAACATGCAGCGTCAGGCCGTTCCGCTGGTCCGGGCGGAAGCGCCCTGGGTCGGCACAGGTATGGAAGAGACCGTGGCGCGCGATTCGGGTGCCGCGATCACCGCGACGCGCGGCGGCGTGGTCGACCAGGTCGACGCGACCCGCATCGTGATCCGCGCCATCGGCGAGGTCGAGGCCGGCCAGTCGGGCGTCGACATCTACACGCTGCAGAAGTTCCAGCGCTCGAACCAGGACACCTGCATCAACCAGCGTCCGCTGGTGAAGGTGGGCGACGCGGTCGAACCCGGCGACATCATCGCCGACGGTCCCTCGACCGATCTCGGCGAGCTGGCGCTGGGCCGCAACAGCCTCGTCGCCTTCATGCCGTGGAACGGGTACAATTACGAAGACTCGATCCTGATCAGCGAACGCATCGTTAAGGACGACGTGTTCACCTCGATCCATATCGAGGAATTCGAGGTCATGGCCCGCGACACCAAGCTGGGCCCGGAAGACATCACCCGCGACATCCCGAATGTCGGCGAGGAAGCTTTGCGCAACCTCGACGAGGCGGGCATCGTCTATATCGGCGCGGAAGTGCATCCGGGCGACATCCTGGCGGGCAAGATCACGCCCAAGGGCGAAAGCCCGATGACGCCGGAAGAAAAGCTCCTGCGCGCCATCTTCGGCGAAAAGGCCAGCGACGTGCGCGACACCTCGCTCCGCCTGCCGCCGGGCGTGGCCGGGACCGTGGTCGAGGTGCGCGTCTTCAACCGCCACGGTATCGAGATCGACGACCGTACGCGCGCGATCCAGAACGAGGAAATCGAACGCCTCCGCAAGGACGCGGCGGACGAACGCTCGATCCTCAACCGCGCGACCTATAACCGCCTCAAGGACATGCTGCTCGGCCAGACGGCCTCGGCCGCGCCCAAGGGCGTGAAGAAGGGCTCGGAGATCGACGAGGAGCTGCTCGAAGGGATCGATCGCCACGAATGGTTCAAGTTCGCGGTGGCCGACGACAATCGCCAGGCCCAGATCGAAGCGGTGAAGTCGCAATACGATTCCGCGGTCAAGCTGATCGACGACAAGTTCGAGGACCGTAAGGAAAAGCTCGAACGCGGCGACGAACTGGCACCGGGCGTGCTGAAGATGGTCAAGGTCTTCGTGGCGGTGAAGCGCAAGCTGCAGCCGGGCGACAAGATGGCCGGCCGCCACGGGAACAAGGGTGTCATCAGTCGCATCCTGCCCATCGAGGACATGCCGTTCCTCGAGGACGGGACCCCGGTCGACATCGTGCTCAACCCGCTGGGCGTGCCGTCGCGCATGAATGTCGGACAGATCTTCGAAACCCATCTCGGCATGGCGGCCCGCAATCTGGGGATGCAGATCGGGACGGCGCTCGAAGACTGGAAGGCCGCCAATCCGAACGCGGCCGAGGATTACGCCAAGGCCAAGCCGCCCGAAGCGGTCGTGGATCGCCTCAAGGACGTCTATGGCGAGCAGTATCACGAGGACATCGACAGCCGGTCGGTGGAAGAAGTGGTCGAACTCGCGGGCAATCTGCGCGCGGGCGTTCCGATGGGTACGCCGGTGTTCGACGGCGCGCGCGAAGGAGACGTCACCGTGCAGCTGGAGAAGGCCGGGCTTCACAGCTCGGGCCAGTCGGTCCTCTATGACGGCCGCACCGGCGAGGCGTTCGACCGCAAGGTGACTGTGGGCATCATCTACATGCTCAAGCTCCACCACCTCGTGGACGACAAGATCCACGCGCGTTCGATTGGTCCGTACTCGCTCGTCACCCAGCAGCCGCTGGGCGGTAAGGCGCAGTTCGGCGGCCAGCGCTTCGGTGAGATGGAGGTATGGGCGCTTCAGGCCTACGGCGCGGCGTATACCTTGCAGGAAATCCTCACGGTCAAGTCGGACGACGTGATCGGGCGGACCAAGGTCTACGAAGCGATCGTCAAGGGCGACGACACCTTCGAGGCAGGCATTCCGGAGAGCTTCAACGTTCTCGTCAAGGAAATGCGCAGCCTGGGCCTCAATGTCGAGCTGAAGAACTTGGCCGACGACGAGGACGATGACGGCCTCGCGATCGCTGCCGAATGATCGGGGTGGGGCGGTCGCCTGATGGCCGATCGCCCGCCTCCACCGCCCCTGATTTATCCCTCAAAGGGAATTGAGACATGAACGAACTGACCAAATTCACCAACCAGCTCGCGAAGCCCGAAACCTTCGACGAGATCCAGATCGGCATCGCCAGCCCCGAGCGTATCCGCTCGTGGAGCTTCGGCGAGATCAAGAAGCCCGAGACGATCAACTACCGCACGTTCAAGCCCGAGCGTGACGGGCTGTTCTGCGCGCGCATCTTCGGTCCGGTGAAGGATTACGAGTGCCTGTGCGGCAAGTACAAGCGCATGAAGTACAAGGGCGTCGTCTGCGAGAAATGCGGCGTCGAAGTCACCGTTACCAAGGTGCGCCGCGAGCGCATGGGCCATATCGAACTGGCCGCGCCGGTCGCGCATATCTGGTTCCTGAAATCGCTCCCCAGCCGCATCGGCCTGCTGCTCGACATGCAGCTCAAGCAGCTCGAGCGCGTGCTGTATTTCGAAAGCTACATCGTCACCGAGCCGGGCCTGACCCCGCTCGAGAAGTTCCAGCTGCTGAGCGAGGACGACCTCCTCGAAGCGCAGGACGAATATGGCGAAGACGCCTTCACCGCCGGGATCGGCGCGGAAGCGGTCAAGCTGATGCTCATGGACCTCGACCTGGAGCAGGAGCGCGACGACCTCATGGAGGAACTCGCGACCACCAAGTCGAAGCTGAAGCCCGCCAAGATCATCAAGCGTCTGAAGGTCGTCGAAAGCTTCATCGATTCGGGCAACCGCCCCGAATGGATGATCCTCGAAGTGATCCCGGTCATCCCGCCGGAACTGCGCCCGCTGGTTCCGCTGGATGGTGGCCGCTTCGCGACCTCGGATCTGAACGATCTCTATCGCCGCGTCATCAACCGCAACAATCGGTTGAAGCGCCTGATCGAACTGCGCGCGCCGGACATCATCGTCCGCAACGAAAAGCGTATGCTTCAGGAAGCCGTCGACGCGCTGTTTGACAATGGCCGTCGCGGCCGCGTCATCACGGGCGCCAACAAGCGTCCGCTGAAGTCGCTCTCCGACATGCTCAAGGGCAAGCAGGGCCGCTTCCGCCAGAACCTTCTGGGTAAGCGTGTCGACTATTCGGGCCGTTCGGTCATCGTGACCGGGCCGGAACTCAAGCTGCACCAGTGCGGCCTGCCCAAGAAGATGGCGCTCGAACTGTTCAAGCCGTTCATCTACGCCCGCCTCGACGCCAAGGGTCTCTCGATGACCCTGAAGCAGGCCAAGAAGTGGGTCGAGAAGGAGCGCAAGGAAGTCTGGGACATCCTTGACGAGGTGATCCGCGAACACCCGGTGCTGCTGAACCGCGCACCGACGCTCCACCGCCTCGGCATCCAGGCCTTCGAGCCCGTCCTGATCGAGGGTAAGGCGATCCAGCTTCACCCGCTGGTCTGCGCCGCCTTCAACGCCGACTTCGACGGCGACCAGATGGCCGTCCACGTCCCGCTGAGCCTCGAGGCGCAGCTGGAAGCGCGCGTGCTGATGATGTCGACCAACAACATCCTCTCGCCCGCCAACGGCAAGCCGATCATCGTGCCCTCGCAGGACATGGTCCTCGGCCTTTATTACCTGTCGATGGAACGGCAGGAAAAGACGCCCGAATTCGTCGAGAACGACAAGGGCGAGAAGGTCGAGAAGCTGCCCATGTTCTCGGACATGGCCGAAGTGCACCAGGCGCTGGAGACGAAGCAGGTTTCGCTCCACACCAAGATCCTCGCCCGCGTTCCGCAGGCCGACGAGAGCGGTGCCATTTCGATGCAGCGCTTCGAGACGACCGCCGGGCGTATGCTGATCGGCGAATGCCTGCCCAAGAACCACAAGGTTCCGTTCGACATCGTCAACCGACTGCTGACGAAGAAGGACATCGCCGACGTGATCGACGAGGTCTATCGTCACACCGGCCAGAAGGACACGGTGCTGTTCGCCGATGCGATCATGACGCTGGGCTTCCGCCACGCGTTCAAGGCCGGCATCTCGTTCGGCAAGGACGACATGATCATCCCCGAAAGCAAGGTCGGGATGGTCGAGGAGACCAAGTCGCTCGTCGCCGATTACGAGCAGCAGTATCAGGACGGCCTGATCACGCAGCAGGAGAAGTACAACAAGGTGATCGACGCCTGGAGCCGTTGCGGCGACCAGGTGGCGGACGCCATGATGGACGAGATCAAGTCGCAGCCGATCGACGATGACGGCAAGCAGGCCCAGATCAACTCGATCTACATGATGTCGCACTCCGGCGCGCGTGGCAGCCCGGCGCAGATGAAGCAGCTGGCGGGTATGCGCGGCCTCATGGCCAAGCCGTCGGGCGAGATCATCGAGAACCCGATCATCTCGAACTTCAAGGAAGGCCTGAACGTCCTCGAATACTTCAACTCCACCCACGGCGCCCGCAAGGGTCTCGCGGACACGGCGTTGAAGACCGCGAACTCGGGCTATCTGACCCGCCGCCTCGTCGACGTGTCGCAGGACTGCACGATCGTGATGGAGGACTGCAAGACCGAGAACGCGCTCGACATGCGCGCCATCGTCCAGGGCGGTTCGGTGATCGCTTCGCTCGGCGAGCGTATTCTGGGCCGTACCCTGGCCGAGGATGCGGTGAACGCCGCCACCGGCGAAGTCATCGCCAAGGCCGGCACGCTGCTCGACGAACCGATGGTCAAGGCCATCGAGGAAGCCGAAGTCCAGGTCGCCAAGATCCGCTCGCCGCTGGTCTGCGAAGCCGAACAGGGCGTTTGCGCGACCTGCTACGGACGCGATCTTGCACGCGGTACGCCGGTCAATATCGGCGAGGCCGTGGGCGTCATCGCGGCGCAGTCGATCGGCGAGCCGGGCACGCAGCTGACCATGCGGACCTTCCACATCGGCGGTGCGGCGCAGCTCAACGAAACGAGCCACCTCGAAGCGGTGTCGGCCGGTAAGGTCGTCTATCGCGATATGCCGACCATCACCGACAAGCGCGGTCGTATCCTCTCGCTCGCCCGCAATGGCGAGCTGGCGGTGATCGACAGCGAAGGCCGCGAGCGTGAAATCCACAAGGTGCCCTACGGCACTATGCTGATGCACAAGGATGGCGAGCAGGTCGAAGAGGGTGGCCGTCTGGCCGAGTGGGATCCGTTCTCGCTCCCGATCATCACCGAACAGTCGGGTGTGGTGAAGTTCCAGGATCTGGTCGAAGGCTCGACCCTGGAAGAACGCGTCGACGATGCCACCGGCATCGCCCAGCGCGTCGTCACCGAAAACCGCGCCACCGGCCGCAAGAAGAAGGAAGAGCTGCGCCCGCGCATCACTCTCTTCAACGAAGCCGGGGACGAAGCGGAAGCCGCGCGCTATATGCTGGCGCCGGGCACCACGATGTCGGTCGAGGACGGCCAGCAGGTCGAAGCGGGCGACATCCTCGCCCGTGCCAGCCGCGAAGCCGCCAAGACCCGCGACATCACCGGCGGTCTGCCGCGCGTGGCCGAACTGTTCGAGGCACGCCTGCCCAAGGACATGTCGGTCATCGCCAAGATTTCGGGCAAGATCGAATTCGTCCGCGAATACAAGGCCAAGCGCAAGATCGCGATCATCCCGGAAGAGGGTGATCCGGTGGAATACCTGATCCCCAAGACCAAGGTGATCGACGTTCAGGAAGGCGACTTCGTGAAGAAGGGTGACACCCTGATTTCCGGTTCGCCCAACCCGCACGACATCCTCGAAGTCATGGGCGTCGAGGCGCTGGCCGAGTATCTCGTGAACGAGATCCAGGAAGTCTATCGACTCCAGGGCGTGAAGATCAACGACAAGCACATCGAGACGATCGTTCGTCAGATGCTGCAGAAGGTCGAGATCACCGATGGCGGCGACACCACGCTGCTGCCGGGCGAACAGGTCGATCGTGCCGAGATGGACGAGTACAACGCCAAGCTGGCGCGCAACAAGAAGAAGGCCGAGGGCACGCCGATCCTGCTGGGGATCACCAAGGCGTCGCTCCAGACCCGGTCCTTCATCTCGGCTGCCTCGTTCCAGGAAACCACGCGCGTGCTCACCCAGGCTGCGGTCGAGGGCAAGAAGGACACGCTGGTCGGCCTGAAGGAGAACGTGATCGTGGGCCGTCTCATCCCCGCCGGGACCGGCGCGGGCATGAACCGGATGCGGATCACCGCTTCCAGCCGCGACGCTGCCCTGCGCGCTCAGTGGAAGAAGGCGCAGGAAGCGATCCTGGCGGCCCAGACCGCGGAAGAGGAACACGCAGCCGAACTCGCGCAGGATTCGGACGCGGCGATCGGCGACGATCCGCTGGCCCGGATGGAAGGCGAAACGCACGGCACCGACGCCGATGCGGGTGACTATCTGAACGAGGAAGCGGCCGACGGCGAATAAGCCCCCTTCCATCTCAGTGACGGGATTGACCCCGCCGGAGCCATGCTCCGGCGGGGTTTTTCTTGCCCTCGATGAGGGTCCGTCAGGCGATGGTTCTATCATATTGATTTCGGATACATTTTGTTAAATGATAACCGATACTTACCGACTCGCATCGATTCAGGGCTCGAAAAGCCTTCGGAAATGCGATTGGTTTATCGACTGAATCCGGCCCGGCGTGGGGATGCCTGGGGCGGATCGCTCACGGAGGCGTCGAGTGGGATGCAGGGTGACGCAGGCTTGCGATAGCGCAGCGCTCGTTCGGAAGCGGCGCCTCGAGACGGCCATCGCCACCGGACCGATTGCGCAGATCGCGACGAGCCTCACCGCGATCATCCTTGCCGCTGCATTCTATGGTGTCGTGCCGCATCCGGCTCTGGCAGCTTGGCTGCTGTTAGCCTTCATCCTCCTCGCGATCCGCCATACGATCATCAGGGCCGCGACGTGCGAGACGCTGGACGGTAGCGAGGTGCGCACCCATCTCAACCGAATCGTGGCGGCAAAGGCTGCGACATCGATCTTCTGGGCTGCGAGCTTCGTGCTCTTTGCGCGCTATGCTTCAGGAGAACGCCTCGCGCTCCTGATCCTCGTCGCCGCGCTGACCTTCGTCGGAACGATGCTGCTGCACCGGGGTGTGCCGCGCGCAAGCTTCGTGCATCTGACTGCTATCCTCATCGGCATCACCCTCAGCGCGCTGACAGTCGCCGGTTCAGCGGCGATATGGGTCGTCCTGCTGCTGGTGCCCTATGCGCTGATCCTCGCACGCTTTACGATCTCGCAGGATCGCGCCTTTGTCGAGGCGACGATCGGCGAGAATATGCGGCTGGAAAACGAACAGACCGTCCGCCTGCTTCTGAACGAATACGAAACCCAGGCGCAGGACTGTCTGTGGTCGGTGGGGCCCCGCGGTCGCTTGCGCGATGTGTCGCAGCGTCTCGCCAATTTCCTCGGACAGGATATCGAAGCGGTGGAGGGAACGCCCTTCGGCGACCTGTTCATAGAAGGTCGGCAGCGCACGCGCCTCGTCGATCTGCTCGCGAACCGGGTTCCGTTCCGCGACGAGATCGTGAAGCTCGACATCAGGGGACAGACGCGGATATGGCGAGTCAGCGGACGGCCGAAAGCTAATGGCTTCGTCACTGGTGTCCTGCGCGACGTGACCGAAGCTTTCCGCACCGAGGAGCGCGTGCGGTATCTCGCCTTGCACGACGATCTGACCGGTCTCGCCAACCGCCACGCCTTCACCGAACATTTGCGCGAGCGAATGGGGCTGACCGGTGACCCTGTCCGCAGGATCGCGCTGTTCTATCTCGATCTCGACGATTTCAAGGCGATCAACGACACGTTCGGCCATCGCACGGCCGATGCGATCCTGTGCGAAGTCGGCTGGCGCCTGAAATCCCAATTGCGCGAAGCGGACCTCGTCGCGCGGCTGGCTGCGGACGAGTTCGCGATCGTGATCGAAAGCGCGCTTGGCGACGGGATGCTGATCGAACGCGGTCACCGCCTGCTGGCCGCCATGCGCGAACCCTTCCTGGTCGAGGATCGCCTGATCGAGGTATCGGGCAGCGTCGGCATCGCGCGCTGTTCCGAAGAAGCCTGCGAGGCGGAGGAGCTGGTGAGGCGGGCTGATCTCGCCATCGTCGCAGCCAAGGCGAAGGGGAGGGGGCAGCTCGCCCTGTTCGACCGCGCGCTTGACGCAAAGGTCCAGCAACGCCGCCGCACCGAACAGGACCTGCGCGTCGCGCTGCTTGAAGGGGGCCTGCGCGTCCATTATCAGCCCGTCATCGACATCGCGACCGGGCGGACTACGGCCTATGAGGCGCTGGTGCGCTGGGATCATCCCGAACGCGGGATGTTGCCACCCGACGAATTCCTCGCAATCGCGGAGGAAACCGGATTGATCGTCCCCCTGGGGGAATTCGTGATCCGCCAGGCGCTTACCGAGATGGCGGGCTGGAAAGGGAATTTCCGTCTCAGCATCAATCTCTCGCCCAGTCAGATCCGTTCGGTGGACCTGCTTCCAACCATTGCCGATGCGCTCGCCGCGACCGGGTTCGATCCCAGCCGCATCGAATTCGAGATCACCGAACACGTCATCCTCCAGGCCGATTCGTCCGCCACTGCGACGCTCGATCGCCTGCGCGCCAGCGGGATCAAGATCGCGCTCGACGATTTCGGGACCGGCTATTCCTCCCTCAGCTATCTGCGGCGTTTCCCCTTCGACCGGATCAAGATCGACAGGAGTTTCGTGAAGGATCTGACCACCAGTGCCTCGTCCCGCGCGATCGTCAGCACGGTGATCGCCTTGGGACGCAGCCTGGGGATGCAGGTGACAGCCGAAGGGATCGAGGATCGCGCGCAATTGCAGATCCTCGGCGAATTGGGCTGCGATGAAGCACAGGGCTATCTGATCCTCGAACCGCTCGCCGCCTCCGAACTGGACCGGGTGCGTGCGGGGCTGGGGGCGGACCGGGGCGATGGCGTGCTGGACTACGCCGCCGCGCGCGACGCGATCCTGCGGCGGCGCAAGCAATCAGGACAGAGCGCCTGATCGCCGGGAAAGAACGATTGCGGGCTCTCGCCACCTTCGCGGCCTTTCGCTATCGCAGCCCGCGATGACCAACGCGCCAACCACCGTTCCTATGACCGTGACCCGCTTCGCCCCGTCCCCGACCGGGCGCCTCCATGTCGGCAATATCCGCACCGCGCTGCATAACTGGATGCTGGCGCGCAAGGCGGGCGGGCGGTTCCTGTTGCGGATCGACGATACCGACGCGGACCGCAGCCGCGAGGAATATGTGGAGGCGATCCGGGACGATCTGGCCTGGCTGGGCCTTCGTCCCGATGGCGAAGAGCGCCAGTCCGAGCGGTTGCCGCATTACGAGGCGGCGTTCGAAAGCCTGCGGGAAGCGGCGAGGGTCTATCCCTGCTACGAGACGGCGCAGGAACTCGAACTGAAGCGCAAGATCCAGCTCGGGCGCGGACTGCCGCCGATCTACGACCGCGGCGCCCTGGCACTGAGCGAGAAGGATCGTGCAGCGAAGGAAGCCGAAGGGATCGCACCGCACTGGCGCTTCAAGCTCGACCACGACACGCCGATCGTGTGGGAAGACGGGGTGCGCGGGAAACAGAAATTCGACGCTGCGCAGCTCTCCGATCCGGTGATCCGCCGCGCCGACGGGTCCTGGCTCTACATGTTGCCAAGCGCGGTGGACGATCTCGAAATGGGCGTAACCAACGTTCTGCGCGGAGAGGACCACGTATCCAATACCGCCGTTCAGATTCAGATGTTTACCGCACTTATTGCTGCGCAGCATAAGGGCGCTGCCATGATGCCGGAATTCGCGCACGAGGCCTTGCTGGTGGGGAGCGAGGGCAAGCTGTCGAAGCGGCTGGGAGCGCTCGGCTGCGACGCTTTTCGCGAACGCGGGATCGAACCGGATGCGCTGGTCGCCTTGCTCGCTCGTCTCGGAACATCCTTGCCGGTCGAACCGATCGCGGAAAGGGATAGCCTTGTCGAGACGTTCGACCTCTCCACTTTCGGCCGCGCCCCGGCCCGGTTCGATGACGGCGAGCTCGACCGCATCAATGCCGCGCTGGTGCACCGAATGGACTATGCCGACGTGGCCGATCGCCTGCCCGACGGGATGGATGCTGCGGGCTGGCACGCGGTGCGGCCCAATCTCGAGAAAGTCGCCGATGCCGCCGGGATCTGGCGCCTCGTCACGGGACCCGTGCCGGTGCCCGAGCTGTCGGACGAGGATCGCGCTTATTGCGCCATTGCCGCTGACGCGCTCGTCTGGGGGGAAGACCCTTGGCATTCGCTCACCGGGCGGCTCAAGGATGCGACCGGACGCAAGGGCAAACCCCTGTTCCTGCCGCTGCGGCTGGCGTTGACCGGGCAGGCATCCGGCCCCGACATGGGCGAATTGCTGCCGCTGATCGGCGAAGCGGAGGCGCGACGGCGCCTGATGGCTGCGGCGGAGCAGGGCTGATCGGGAGACGCTTACCATGATCGGCCAACCATGATCGGCCAACCATGATCGGACAGGCTCTCAAGCCGCGTGTCGGCTGGCTGACCGATCTGACCACAGGCGCGCTGGTCAAGGATATTGTCGCCGGGCTGATCCTCTCCATCCTGCTGGTCCCGCAGGCCATGGCCTATGCCCAGCTGGCGGGCCTGCCGCCGCAGACCGGGCTGTTCGCCGCCTTATTACCGCCCCTGATCTATGCCCTGTTCGGCACCAGCAATTTTGTCTCGATGGGTCCGGTGGCTCTCGTCTCCCTCGTCGTCGCGGAGGCGGCGGGCAATGCCCCCGTGCCGCCCGAAATCGCTGCGGCGGTGATCGCGGTCGAAGCAGGCGTCGCCCTGGCGCTCCTCGGCGCGCTCGGTCTCGGTCGGCTGGTCAATTTCATCAGCGAGCCGGTCCTGCTCGGTTTTACCGCCGCCGCCGCTTTCCTCATCGCGGCGAGCCAGCTGCCGACTTTGATCGGTGTCGAGGCCCCGCGCGCGGGCGACCTGCCGACCGCGCTGCAAGGCCTGTGGAGCGGGATCGGCGGGTTCAGCTGGGCGACCACCGTAATTGGTCTCGCCAGCCTCGGCGCGCTGCTGCTCATCAATCGCTATGCCGCCGCGATCCTGTGGAAGCTCGGCCTGCATCCGCCCTTCCGCCAGGCCGTGGCGAAATCGCTGCCCTTCGTCGTGATCGTCCTTGCCGCGCTTGCCGTCTCGCAGATCGCCGCGCCCGTGGAGACGGTGGCGGCGGTCGAGCGCGGTCTGCCGAGCCCGCCTTGGCCGCTAGGCGGGCCTTCGCTCTGGCTCTCCCTGCTGCCGAGCGCGTTGGCCGTCGCGGTGATCGTGTTCGTCACGGCCACCGCCGTCGCGAAGTCGCTCGCGGGGAAGGATCGCAGCGCTCTCGACACCAGTCGTGAAGCGGTGGCGCTGGGCCTCGGCAATATCGCCGCGGTCGCGACGGGGGGCTATGCGGTCGGCGCGAGCCTCAGCCGATCGGCGCTGGTCGAGGATAGCGGCGCGCGCAGCCCCCTGGCCTCGATCGTGGCCTCTCTCGTCGTGCTCGCGGTGTTGCTGTTCCTCGCGCCCTATCTGTCCCTGCTGCCCAAGACCGCGCTGGCGGCGCTGGTCATCAGTGCGGTGTTCGGCCTCATCAAGATCCGCGCGATCAGGGAGATCGTCGCGCATGACCGGATCGAAGGCGCGATCGTCGGCATCGCATTCCTCGCCACGCTGATCTTCGGCGTCAGGCTGGGTCTCGCCATCGGCGCGGGCGCGGGGTTGGCGCATTTCCTCTGGTTCTCGTCGCTACCGCGCGTGACGCGGGTAGGCAGCGACGATGGCGGCGCGTCGTTCCGGTCAGTGGATCGCGATGCGGTCACCATCGACACGCTGCCGGTCCTGATCGTGCGGATCGACCGGTCGATCTATTTCGGCAATGCCGCCTTTTGCGAGGACGAGATTTTCGCCTGCCTCGCCCGCCATGACGGGGTGACCTGCCTCGTTATCGACATGCGCGCGGTCAACGGTGTCGATGCCAGCGGAGCGGCGATGCTGCGGCGCCTGACGGAGCGATTGCACGAGATGGACATCGCGGTCCATTTCGCCGAGGCGCACGAGCCGGTGACACGCGCGCTGACCTCGCTCGATGCGAATATCTGCTGCTTCCATCGCACGATCCAGCTGGCGATGGAGCAATGCGGCGCGCCGGTCGACGAAAGAATCGCGCCCACCTGAAGCCTATTTCTGGAGCGCGCGCTCCTTCTCGTAATTCTCCAATTCGTCGCCGCTGAGCGTGACGACATGGAGCAGGTTGGTCGCCCCCGGCGTTCCGAACGGCACGCCCGCCAGCGCGATCAGCTTGTCGCCGCCTTCGCCCAGCCCGTGGCGCAGCGCCATGCGCTTGCCCTTGGCGATCATCTCCTCGAAGCTGCCGATATCCTTGGTCGCCACGGCATGGGCGCCCCACAACAGCCCCACGCGCCGCGCGGTCGCCATGGAGGGCGTCAGCACCAGCATCGGCACCGAGGGCCGCTCGCGCGCGACGCGCCGCGCGGTCGATCCTGATCCGGTGAACACCGTGATCGCGCGGATCGAAACCGTATCCGCGATCGTCATGCAGGCATGGCTGAGCGCGTCTGCGGTGGTCCGGTCGGGCGGGGTGTCGAGGAAGCGGACACGGCCCAGATAGGCCTCGTCGCGCTCCACCTGGATGGCGATCTTGTCCATGATCGTGACCGCTTCTTCCGGCCAGTCGCCAGCGGCGGTTTCCGCCGACAGCATGATGACGTCCGCCCCGTCATAGACCGCATTGGCCACGTCGGAGACTTCGGCGCGGGTCGGCGCGGGGCTTTCGATCATCGATTCGAGCATCTGCGTCGCGACGATCACCGGCTTGCCCGACAGGCGCGAGGCGTTGACGATCTGTTTCTGAAGCGGCGGAACCTCCTGCGGCTCCAGCTCGACGCCGAGATCGCCGCGCGCGACCATGATCGCGTCCGACAACTCGACGATTTCGGCGAGGCGGCGCACCGCCATCGGCTTCTCGATCTTGGCGCACAGCCCGCCCCTTCCGCCCATCAGCCTGCGCGCTTCGGCCAGATCCTCGGGCCGCTGGACGAAGCTCAACCCGATCCAGTCGACCCCCTGTTCCATCGCGAAGGCGAGGTCCTTGCGGTCCTTTTCCGTCAGCGCGGGGATCGGCACTTCCGCATCGGGGACGTTCACACCCTTGCGATCCGAGATCACGCCGCCGACTTCCGCCGAACACAGGATCGCATCCTCGTCCGCCCGGATCACGCGCAGGCGGATCTTGCCGTCATTGATCAACAGGCGCTGCCCCTTTTCGAGCAGGCCGAACAATTCGGGGTGCGGCAGTTGGACGCGCGTCTCGTCGCCCGGCTCGGGATTGCGGTCGAGCGTGAAATGGCCCGAATGGCGGATCACCGCCTTGCCGTCCTTGAAGGTGCCGACGCGCAGTTTCGGCCCCTGCAAATCCGCCAGGATCGCGATCGGCCGCGCGAATTCCTTTTCCAGCGCGCGGATCGCGCGGATCGTCTCGCCATGCACGGAATGCTCGCCATGGCTCATATTGACCCGGAAGGCGTCGGCACCGGCCTTGAACAGGCGCCGCAGCATATCGGGATCGCGGCTCGCCGGGCCGATGGTGGCGAGAATCTTGACCTTCCGCGCGCGCGGATCGAATTTCTTGATCGTCATGGCTACCGCCTATGCCACCCCCGCGTTGCAAGACAAGGACTATGCCCACCGTGGATACGAATACCAAGACCGACGCGCTCGATGCGCTCCCCGACGCTGTCGCGGCCGAGGCCTTTCGCCGCCTGGTCCGTCATTTGCAGCATCGCCACGATGCGCAGAACATCGATCTGATGGGCCTTTCGGGCTTTTGCCGCAATTGCCTTGCCGACTGGATCCGCGATGCCGGTTTCGATGGCGACAAGGAAGCGGCGCGCGAACTCATCCACGGGATGCCGAGCGTGCAATGGAAGGCCACGCGCCAGTCCCCCGCGACCGAGGAGCAGCTGGCACGGATGCAGGAGAGCGTGGCGAAGAACGCGAAAGCGGACGCGGAATAATCCGCACGGCCCACTTCACCCCCGCCGCGCCTCTGGCTATCGAGCGCGCAACCTATCCCGAATCACATTGGAGTATACGAGATGGCCGAAGCCACCGACGACCGCCTGCGCCTGCTGATCGAGCGCATCGAACGCCTCGAGGAAGAAAAGAAGGGCATCGCCGACGACGTGCGCGACGTCTATGCCGAGGCGAAGGCGGTGGGTTACGATCCCAAGATCATGCGCCAGATCGTCCGCCTGCGTAAGATGAAGCCCGACGATCGCAGCGAACAGGAGATGATCCTCGACACCTACAAGGCCGCGCTCGGCATGGGTTGAGAGGGCAGGTGAGGCGAGCCCGGTTGACGAGACCAGCTGTATTGTCCTACTAATACGGCATTCGAACCTACGCAGGAGAAGATGATGGCCGGCCCCTGGAAAGACGCGCGCGGGATTACCGTGACGACCACTCCCACGATCGAGGGCAAGCCGATCCAGGATTACCTCGGCATCGTCACCGGCGAGGTGATCGTCGGCGCGAACCTGTTCCGCGACCTGTTCGCCAATATCCGTGACATCGTGGGCGGGCGATCGGGCAGTTACGAGCGCATCCTGCGCGATGCACGCGAACAGGCGATCCAGGAATTGCAGGCCGAATGCGCCGCGCTGGGCGGAAACGCCGTAGTCGGCGTCGATCTCGATTACGAGGTGATCGGCGACACCGGATCGATGCTGATGGTCTCCGCCAGCGGGACCGCCGTGCGCATCTGATTGGTCTGCGCGGGCGAGGGGATACGACCCTTGCGGCGCCTGTCGGGTGTGTGCGATGCCCTGCGCATGAAGCACTCCCTTTTTGCGCTCGGCGCGCTCTGCCTGTTCTCCGCCCCGGCCTCGGCTGCGTGCCTGCTCCCTCCGGCGGGTGAGAGTGCCCCCATGCGGCTTGTGTCGCAGGATGGGCCTCCCATTCTCGTACACACGCCGAAGGGTTACGATCCCGCCCAGGGCGCGGTGCCGCTCGTCTTCCTGCTGCATGGCAGCGGCGGGACGGGGGCCGCGATGCTGCGCGACAGCAAACTCGCCGCGACCGCCGATGCGCATGGTTTCATCCTCGTCGCGCCCGATGCCGGCATCCCGCTCGGCGAAGGGTTTGCGTGGAACATTCCCGGCGTGCCCACCGTGGCGGGCGAGCTTCCTGGGCCGCAGGACCGCGACGATGTCGATCATGTGTCTTCCATCGCCGATGCCCTTGTCGAGGGCGGGTGCGTCGATCCGGCGAGAATCTATTCGACCGGGCTTTCGGGCGGCGGGCGGATGACCTCGTGGCTCGGTTGCGTCGAGAGCGATCGTTACGCGGCGATCGCACCGGTCGTTGGCCTGCGCGCCGGTATCGCGAAGGCGGACGACGAAAGCGAGGTCGATCCCGCCACTTGCACGCCCGAAAACCCGATGCCGGTGCTCGCCTTTGCGGGGTTGAAGGACAATACCAACCCGCTCGCGGGTGGGCAGGGCCTGCGCTGGGGCTATTCGATGCACGCAGCCGAGCAGCGCTGGGCGCAGCTCAACCGCTGCGAGGCCGCGCCGACGACCAACTGGGTGGCACCCGGCATCTACGAGGAACGCTATGGCGATTGCACGGAGGGCGCGGAGGTCGCTGCGCGGATCGATAGCGAGGGCGGGCACAGCTGGGTGGTCGACAACGAGGTGTTGTGGGCCTTCTTCGCCCGCCACAGCCGTCCGCAACAATAGGCGCGTTATGGCGGCCTAAAGGTTGCCCATCGGCGCTAGGCGGGTGTAAGGCCGCGCCATCCGCGGCCCCGTTCGGGGCCCGATCCCATCGTTCCCTCTTACAGGTTTCCCATGGCAGGCCATTCCAAATTCAAGAATATCATGCACCGCAAGGGTGCGCAGGACAAGAAACGGTCCAACCTGTTTTCCAAGCTCAGCCGCGAGATCACCGTGGCGGCCAAGATGGGTATGCCCGATCCCGACATGAACCCGCGCCTGCGCCTGGCGGTGAACGCGGCCAAGGCGCAGTCCATGCCCAAGGACAATATCCAGCGCGCGATCGACAAGGCGAGCGCGGCCGATGGCGAGAATTTTGAAGAGGTCCGCTACGAAGGCTACGGCCCCGGCGGCAGCGCGATCATCGTCGAGGCGCTGACCGACAATCGCAACCGCACCGCCACCGCCGTGCGCACTGCCTTTTCCAAGAATGGCGGCAATCTCGGCACCGAAGGGTCGGTCGTGCACGGGTTCGACCGGCTCGGCCTGATCGTCTACCCCGCCGATGCGGGGAGCGAGGACAAGGTCCTCGAAGCCGCGATGGAAGCGGGCGCGGAAGATATCGTCTCCTCCGAGGACGGGCACGAGATCTGGACCGCGGCGGACGATCTCCACCAAGTGGCGAGCGATCTCGAAACATCGCTGGGTGAGGCGGAGACGGTGAAGCTCGCCTGGAAGCCCAATCTTACGGTCGAGATGGACGAGGGCCATGCCAGCACGCTGCTGAAGCTGATCGACACGCTGGACGATGATGACGACGTGCAGACCGTGTGGGGCAATTATGACATCTCGGACGAGGTGATGGAGAAGCTGGGCTGATCATGTCCCGGCAGGCCTGAGCGTCGGATGCTGATACTCGGCCTCGACCCTTCCCTGTCCTGCACCGGCTGGGGCGTGATCCGGGCCGAAGGATCGCGCCTCGCCCATGTCGCGAACGGTCAGATCAGGACCGACGTGAAAGCGCCGATGGCCGCACGGCTGGCGGCGATCCAGTCGGCCCTCGCCGCAATCATCCTGGAACACCGCCCCATGCGCGCGGCGGCGGAAGAGGTCTTCGTCAACAAGAACCCGCAATCGACCCTGAAACTCGCCCAGGCGCGCGGCGCGGTGCTGGCGGCGTGCGGGATGGCCGGGCTCGCCGTGAACGAACACGCCGCCCGCCTCGTCAAGAAAGCGGTCGTCGGCACCGGAGCTGCGGAAAAGCCGCAGGTCCAGGCCATGCTCAAAGTGCTGTTACCGGGGACCTGCGTCGCGGGAGCGGACGCCGCCGATGCGCTTGCAGTGGCGATCGCTGATGCTCATTTGACGCGGTGCGGGTAGGGCTGGGCAATCGAATTATTCGACCTAGCGCGTTACCGAACCGCGTCCAGGGAATTCCCCAAAGTCTGGGGAATGGATACCTGCCCACCAGTGTTGATGTGCAAGTGACCAATAGAGCTCCTCACCATCGCGTCCAGTTGAGCGATGCAATCACTATGTCGCCCCGTGCCATGGATTGGTTGGATATGAGATAGATGGTGGCCGAAGGGCCATGCAGCGAAGGCTGAACAATTACCTTATCGAAGACGATTGGAATCCGCGTCAGAATTTCAAAATCGGTAGCGCCCTGCTCGGAGCCACTCTGTGGATTGGAAAATTTCACGAGTAGGCTGTCGCGCAAGCCAGCGCCAATGCTATCGGTACTGACCCACAAACCTAGATAGCTATCTGCACCATATCGGGTCCCACTCACTGAGACAAACTTGTAACCTTCGATAGAAGGGGCGTTCTCCAGTCTAGTGACATCGGCATGAAGGGGTGAGGCCGGTCGACCAAATCGTTCAGGAATTGACTCGCAAGAGAATTCAGCCTCAATCGATCCGTCGACATCTGCAAGGGTTTGAAAAGGGAGGCGGACATAGCGGCCGTCTTCTAGGAACAACTGCCCAGTCAGTGGTCGCATACTGATTACATTCGAGGAAAATCGGTTCCCGGTAGCAATCATCCGTATCGAGACCAAGTAAAGGCCGGTGTCGATATCGCTCTTGGTTTGCGTGCCGATAAGGACGCTTTGGGGCAGCGTCGCGGTGTCGCAATAGCTGTCGAGCGAAGGCGGGTTGCTCTGCGCCCAGCCCGGCCCAGGCGCTATCGCGATGCAGAGGAGTAGAAGCAAAAGCGTCAGCTTCGTACGACAAGACGACCTGCTATGCAGGCACCGCTTCTTTAGCGGTGGACCGCATAGACGAGGTTGAGCGTAAACAAGCCAGCTAAGCATCCATGTTCCCTTCGCTCGAATGCGTGCCGCGGCATCATAGAGGCTATCGAAACAGATTTCTGGGTCAATCGCCAGTCGTAAGGTTTACGCGCCTTGCTCAGATTTCACATGATCCGTCTGTTAGTTTTCGAACGGATCTAAACCAATGGCGTACGTCGACAAAAGAGGGGGTGTGAGCGGACCATCTGCTTATCCTTGAACAACCTCCAAAACCGACACGGCTTGTGGCACTGGCAAACAACGGGCACATCCGATTTTCGCCGAAATCACGTGTCCGGAACCATCATGGCCAAAATCCAAATCTACGGCATCCCCAATTGCGACAGCGTCAAGAAAGCCCGCAAATGGCTGGACGCGAACGGGCTCGATTACGCCTTTCACGATTACAAGAAAACCGGCGCGGATCGTGCCACGCTTGAACGCTGGGCGGATCGGTGCGGGTGGGAGAGCCTGTTGAACCGTCGCGGCACTACGTTTCGCAAGCTGGACGAGAGCGACAGGGCCGATCTCGACCGCGAAAAGGCGATCGACCTCATGCTGCAACACACCAGCCTGATAAAGCGCCCCATTGCCCAGCATGAGGACGGGCAGCGCACGCTGGTCGGCTTCAGCGAGAGCGAATGGGAGAATGCGTTTTGCTAAGACGGGCGATTGCCGTTCTGGCGGCTCTGGTCATGCTTATGATGGCGGGCGCGGCGCAGGCCGAGTTTCTCGTCATCGCCCATCGCGGCGCGAGCGGGGAGCGGCCCGAACACACGCTCGCCGCCTATGAGCGCGCGATCGACCAGGGGGCGGATTATATCGAACCCGACTTGGTCGCGACGAAGGATCTGGTGCTCGTCGCCCGGCACGAGAACGAATTGTCGGGCACGACCGATGTCGCGAGCCGCGAGGAGTTCGCCGATCGCCGCCGCACCAAGGAGGTGGACGGGCAGCGCGTGGCGGGCTGGTTCGCGGAGGATTTCACGCTCGCCGAATTGCGGACGCTGCGCGCGAAGGAGCGGATACCTTCGCTGCGCCCCGCGAATGCGCGTTTCGACGGGCTGTATCCGGTCCCGACCTTCGACGAGATCGTGGCGCTGGTCCGTGCCAAGGAGGCCGAGACCGGGCGGCGGATCGGCCTTTATCCCGAACTCAAGCACCCGACCTTCCTGCTCCAGAATGCGGGTATCGACATGGTCGACCTGATGGTGGCGGCTTTGCGCAAGCACGATCTCGACGATGCGGATGACAGGGTCTTCGTCCAGGTGTTCGAAGTCGAACCGCTGCGGCGGCTCGACCGGTTGGTAGAGACGCCGCTGGTTCAGCTCGTCGCGGCGCAAGGCGGTCCGGCGGATGCGCCCGCGATGCGCTATGCCGACATGATCGCGCCGAGCGGGCTGGCCGAAATCGCGACCTATGCCGACGCGATCGGCGCCGATCTGCGCGTCCTGTTGACGGAGAGCGGCGCGTCGACCGGGCTGACGCAGGCGGCCAAGGCGGCGGGCCTGGATGTCCACGCCTGGACCGTGCGCCGGGAAAACGCTTTCCTGCCAGTGCCATTGCGCTCCGCCGGAGGCGAGGGCGCGCCGGGCGATCTTGCGGGGCTGGTGGCTCTTCTCGAACAGGCGGGGGTCGATGGAGCATTCACCGACAACGTCATCGAAACCGTCAGGGCGGTGCGCGCCGAATGACGGGAAAGTCGGAGGAGGGTACGCACACCGCGCCGCGCCGCTGGGTACGCTGGCTGCTGTGGCTTCACGCGTTCCTGTGGGTCCTGTTCGCGCTCGGCATGATCGCAGTGGCGGTTCTGTCTCCAGAAGCGCTCGACAATCCTGTTTTCGTTCAGGTCCTGATCGCCTGCTCGCTCGCGGCCATCGGAGCTGCGGCGGCGGCGCGCTATCGCCTTTGGGGCGCAGGTCTAACGCTGTTCGGCGGCGTAGGCGTGGTGATCGCCTGGGTGCTCGGCGATAGCGGCGACCCCTATCGCTATTACGTGATGGGCGCACTCGCCCTGTTCGCGGTTCTGGTCGCGCTCGACCGGAGGGCCTTCGTCAGGCTCGGCGCGCGGTAACGATGTAGTTCAAGGCAAGATCGCTCGACAAATGCAGGCCCTTCGTGGCTGAGAAGGCGATGCCGCGCGGCTCGCCCATCTGAAGCCCGGCGGCGGCGAGCAATTGCTCCAGATCGTCCGGCGCGATGAAATCATCCCAATCATGTGTACCGCGCGGGATCAGCCCCGCAGTCTCGGCGGCGGTGACCATCAGCAGGCGCGATTTGGCGGTGCGGTTCGGCGTCGAGAGGATCAACAGCCCGTCATCCGCCAGGCTTTCCGCCAGCTGATGGACGAATGCGCCCTTGTCCGCGACATGCTCGATCACTTCGAGGCAGGTGACGCAATCGAACTGTCCGAGATCGAGCGCGCCCAATTCGCCCGCCATATAGCGGATGGCGAGCCCGCCCGCTTCGGCATGAAGCGCCGCCGCCGCGATGTTTTCGGGCGCGGCATCGACGCCGGTGACCTCCGCGCCCAATCGCGCCAGCGGTTCGCACAACAGCCCCGCGCCGCATCCGACATCGAGCGCGCTCTTGCCCGCGAGCGGCTTGCGCCCGCGCACATCGCCGCCCCAGTGCAGATCGACGGCCTCGCGCACGAAGCCCAGCCGCACCGGATTGAGCTTGTGCAGCATGGCGCTCGACCCCTTCGGGTCCCACCAATCCTTGGCCAGGCGGCCGAAATGCGCGGCCTCGTCGGGGCGTATTGTTTGGCCGCCGGTAGGAATCGTTTTCGAGACCGGGATTGCATCGTTCATGCCGCCTGCCGTAACAGCCCCGCGAAACGGTTTCCAGCGGGAGGCGCAGGGCTTGGCTCGCATCGTGATGAAATTCGGCGGCACCTCGATGGCGGGGACGGAGCGCATACGGCGCGTCGCCCAGATCGTGCGCCGTCAGGCGATGAACGGAAACGAAGTCGCCGTGATCGTGTCGGCGATGGCGGGAGAGACCGACCGGCTGGTCAATTTCTGCCGCGAGGCGAACGCGCTCTACGACCCTGCGGAATACGACGTGGTGGTCGCCAGCGGGGAGCAGGTGACGAGCGGACTGCTCGCGCTGACGCTGCAATCGGTCGGTTGCAAGGCGCGTAGCTGGCTCGGCTGGCAATTGCCGGTCCGCACGATCGAATCCCACGCCAAGGCCCGGATCGACGATATTGACGGCGATGCGCTGATCGCCGCGATGCGGGCGGGCGAGATCGCGGTGATCCCCGGTTTCCAGGGAGTGTCGGACGACAACCGGATCACCACGCTAGGCCGCGGCGGATCGGACACCTCGGCGGTGGCGGTGGCGGCAGCGATCGGGGCGGATCGCTGCGACATCTATACCGATGTCGACGGGGTCTACACCACCGATCCGCGCATCGTCGCCCGCGCGCGCAAGTTGAAGGCGGTTACGTATGAGGAAATGCTGGAACTGGCGTCAGTCGGCGCCAAGGTCCTGCAGACCCGCTCGGTCGGGCTGGCGATGAAGGAAGGGGTGCGCGTCCAGGTGCTTTCCAGCTTCGTCGACGACGATGCGACCCCGGCTGACGAATATCCCGGCACGATGATCGTGTCCGAGGAAGAAATGAACGAACTGGTGGAGAAGGGCGAAATGGAACGCCAGCACGTGACCGGCATCGCGCACGACAAGAACGAGGCCAAGATCATCCTCACCCGCGTGCCGGACAAGCCCGGCGCGGTGGCGCATATCTTCGATCCGCTGGCCAAGGCCGCGATCAATGTCGACATGATTATCCAGAATGTCGGCCGCGACAAGGGCGAGACCGACGTGACCTTCACCGTCCCCATGGCCGACCTCGCGCGGGCGCAGGCGCTGCTGGAGGACAAGCGCAGCGAAATCGGTTTCAACCGCATCATCACCGACAGCCATATCGCCAAGATCAGCGTCGTCGGCGTGGGGATGAAGAGCCATGCGGGCGTCGCGGCGACCATGTTCCGTTCGCTCGCCGATCGCGGCATCAACATCCAGGCGATCACCACCTCCGAGATCAAGGTCAGCGTGATGATCGACGAGGACGAGACCGAGCTCGCGGTGCGCGTCCTCCACACCGCCTACGGGCTCGATGCAATGGACGAGCCCGCCGCATGAGCCACACCGCCACGATCCTGCTGCTCGGGTCGGGCGAGCTGGGGCGCGAATTCGTGATCTCGGCCAAACGGCTGGGGGCCTATGTGGTGGCCTGCGATGCCTACGACAACGCGCCCGCCATGCAGGTTTCCGATGCGCGCGAAGTGTTCTCGATGCTCGATGCGGAGGCGCTGCGCCGCGCGGTCGAGACGCACCGGCCCGACTATATCGTGCCCGAGATCGAGGCGATCCGTACCGAAGTGCTGGCTGAGCTGGAGCAGGAAGGCTTCACCGTGGTCCCGAGCGCGCGCGCCGCGCAGCTGACCATGAACCGCGATGCGATCCGCGATCTGGCGGCGCACGATCTGGGGCTGACGACCAGCGCCTATCGCTACGCCAAGAACCTCGAGGAAGTGCGCGCCGCTGCCGCCCATACCGGGTTCCCCTGCGTGGTGAAGCCGGTCATGTCCTCATCCGGCAAGGGCCAGACCACGGTCAGGGACGAGGCTGGGCTGGAAGCGGCCTGGGACTATGCCGTCGCCAATATGCGGGGCGATCGCAGCCGCGTCATCGTCGAGCAGTTCGTCGCCTTCGATTACGAGATCACGCTGCTGACCGTGCGCCACAAAGGCGGCGTGACGTTCTGCCCGCCGATCGGCCACCGCCAGGAACGCGGCGATTATCAGGAAAGCTGGCAGCCGATCGCGATGAGCGAGGCGGCGCTGGCGAGTGCGCAGGACATGGCGCGCACGATCGTCGACGATCTGGGCGGATACGGCCTGTTCGGCGTCGAATTCTTCGTGAAGGGCGAGGAGGTCATCTTCTCCGAATTGAGCCCGCGCCCGCACGATACCGGCATGGTGACGCTGGTCAGCCAGAACCTCACCGAGTTCGACCTCCACGCCCGCGCGGTGATGGGCCTTCCGGTCCCGGCCGAACTCCGCGCGCGGCCCGCTGCCAGCGCGGTGATCCTGGCCGAGCGCGACAGCGAGAGCCTGTCCTACGAGGGGCTTGCCGAGGCGCTGGCCGAACCGGGCACCGATCTCAGGATCTTCGGCAAGCCGACGAGCCGCCCCTATCGCCGCATGGGCGTGGCGCTGGCGACGGCGGGAGACACCGATACCGCGCGCGCCCATGCCCGCGCCGCGGCGGACAAGGTGCGGATCGTTTACGGCGACTGATCCGGGTCGCCTGTTCTTTCAGGCGGACCTCAGCCGAAAAACAGGTCGATGGCGAAACACGTCGCCACGCCGACCACGATGTTCATCGGCACCCCGATCTTGAGGAAGTCGGCAAAGCGGTAATTCGCCGCGCCATAGACCAGCGTATTGGTCTGGTATCCGATCGGCGTGGCGAAGCTGGCGCTGGCCCCGAACATCACCGCCACCACCATTTCGCGCGGATCGGCACCGATCGCCTGCGCCAGCCCGATCGCGATCGGCGTCAGGATCACGGCGACCGCATTGTTCGTAACGCTTTCGGTCAGCACGCTGGTCAGCGCATAGACGGCCAGCAGGATCAGCACGGGCGAGGATGCGGTGAAGAGCGGCCCGGCCCAGCGCACGATCAGATCGACCGTGCCCGCATTCTCCAGCGCCGTTCCGAAGGCCAGCATCCCGAAGATCAGCACCAGCGTATTGCCATCGATGGCGCTCCAGGCCTCCTCCGGTTCAAGGCAGCGGGTCGCCAGGACCACGCCCGCGCCGAGCAGCGCCAGCGCCTGGATCGGCAGGGCGAACACCGCCGCCACGATCACGACCGCCGCCAGAGTCGCGATGGCGATCGGGGCGCGGGTCCGGCGGAAGGCGCGCGCGGGCGTCTCCGTAACGGTGCCGAGCAGGACATTGCTCTGGAGCGATTGCGCCGCATCCGCACCCGCCGCGATAAGCAGGCGGTCGCCCGCGCGGACCCGCACCTCGGCGAGTTCCGGTCCCGCGACATGGCGGGGCCGCGACAGGCCGAGCACGCGCACGCGCAGCTTGGAGAGGAGCGGAATGTCGGCAAGCCTGCGACCCACGATCGGATGCGCCGAAGACACCACCGCCTCGACCAGCGTGAGGTCGCGCGGGCGTTCGGGCCCTGCGGTGACCACGCCGCCGCCCACGCCCGTCAGCCCGGTGCGGAAATCGTGTGCTTCCGCCAGCGAGGCGAGTTCGGCCGGGCTGGAGGAGACCACCAATTGGTCGCCCGCGGCAAGGACATGCGCTTCGATATTGCCGCGCAGGATTTCGCCCCCGCGCTTCACGCCGAGGATGCGCACGCCGGGGCGGCGCGACAGCGCGATCTGCCCGATGGGCTGACCGGCCAGCTCGCTGTCGGGGACCAGGCCGAGATGGGAGAGATAGACGTCGCTTTCGGCGGCGTCGTCGAGCGCGCGGGCCTGGCGATCGGGCAGGAGACGCGGCCCCACCAGCACGAGATAGAGCGTGCCAGCGAGCGCCGCCCACAGCCCGACGCCCGTGATTTCGAACATGGTGAAGGGTTCGAGCCCCTGCTCGCGCGCCACCCCGTCGACAAGGAGATTGGTCGATGTCCCGATCAGCGTCAGCGTCCCTCCCAGAATCGAGAGATAGGACAGCGGGATCAGCAATCGCGTCGCCGCGACGCCCACCGCCTTCGACAGGCGCTTGACGATCGGGATCATCACGAGGACGACCGGGGTGTTGTTCATGAAGGCGGAGGCCACCATCGTGCCCGCCCCGATCTCTGCCACCGCCAGCCTCGGCTTGCGCCGGGTGCGCCGGATGACCCAGCCCGACACTTCTTCCAGTGCCCCCGTCCTCAGCAATGCGCCCGACAGGACGAACATCGCCGCGATCGTGATCGGAGCCGGGTTCGAGAACACCGCCAGCAATTCGTCAACCGACAGGAAGCCCAGCAGCAGCATGGCCAGCGCGAAGGACACGGCCAGCACGACCGGCGGCAGCCGCTCCATCGCGAAGGCGACGAAGAGGATAACCAGCATGGCCAGCCCGATCTCGGGACGATAGGCGATGAGCGATTCGGGAAGGAGCGTGGGCATCGGTTCGCGACAGCTATCGCAAATCGCGGGCCGGGGAAGCGTTTTCGCGTATCGGCGGGGAACGGACTTTCTTGCCCGATCGCGGGTCAGCGCCTAATCGCGGGCCCATGAACGAATTTCCTAAGACGGCCGACCTCATGCGGCGCGGCACCGATTTCCTTGGCAGCGAAACGGCGATCCTGTGCGGCGCGATGAGCTGGGTGTCCGAGCGAAACCTGGTTTCCGCGATCTCCAATGCGGGCGGATTCGGCGTGATCGCCTGCGGTGCGATGACGCCCGACCTCCTCGACGCCGAAATCGCGGCGACCAGGGCGCTGACCGACAGGCCCTTCGGCGTGAACCTTATCACCATGCATCCGCAACTCTTCGACCTGATCGCGGTGTGCGAACGCCATGGGGTGAGCCATGTCGTCCTTGCGGGCGGCATTCCGCCCAAGGGCAGCGTCGAGGCGATCAAGGGCGGCAAGAACCCGGCCAAGGTGATCTGCTTCGCGCCGACACTGGCGCTCGCGAAGAAGCTGTTGCGGTCCGGCGCCGATGCGCTCGTGATCGAGGGGATGGAGGCGGGCGGCCATATCGGCCCGGTTTCGACCAGCGTGCTGGCGCAGGAGATGCTGCCCGAACTGAGCGCGGATCATCTGATCTTCGTTGCCGGCGGGATCGGGCGCGGCGAGACGATCGCGGGCTATCTCGAAATGGGCGCGGCGGGCGTTCAGCTCGGCACGCGCTTCGCCTGCGCTGTCGAGAGCATCGCGCATCCCGATTTCAAGAAGGCGTTCTTTCGCGCCAGCGCGCGCGATGCGGTCGCCAGCGTTCAGGTCGATGCGCGCCTGCCGGTGATCCCGGTCCGCGCGCTCAAGAACAAGGGCACCGAGGCGTTCACCGCCAAGCAACGCGAGGTCGCCGATATCCTCGATCGCGAGGAGGTCGCGATGGCGGAGGCGCAGTTGCAGATCGAACATTACTGGGCAGGCGCCCTGCGCCGCGCGGTGATCGATGGCGATGTCGAAAATGGCAGCCTGATGGCAGGCCAGTCGGTCGGGATGCTGAAGGAAGAAGAGCCGGTGGCCGATATCGTCGCGAAACTCATGACGCAGAGCGAGGAGGCGCTCGCGCGCCGCTGAGATCGTGCTGGGCCGTCTTGCCGTCGATGTCGCGATCTATCGCGACCGGGTGCAGGTCACCGAACGCAAGAGCGGCTTTTTCGTCGACAAGCGCGCCGACCTTCCGTTCTCGACCGACGAGCGGCTGATCGCCGATGCCGCGCGCTTCGAACATGCGCTGTCCCATGCCCTGCGCCAGATCCTCAGGAATGGCGGCTATATGCTCTACAAGCCGAGCGCCCTGGTCGGCCCGACCGACCCGCCATTGAGCCCCGAAGACCGCGATCTGGTCCGCAAGGTGCTGCGCGATACCGGCTTCCGCGAGATCGAATTCCGGGACGAGTAACGAAAAACGGGCCGGAGAGGACATCTCCGACCCGCAAGGTCCGGTGCCCATGCAGAGAGGGGACGAGGGGCCGGGAACAATCGCCTCGCTGCGAGATACCCTCACTGAGGAAAACGCCGGGTTTCGCGAACAGCGGCGTGGAGAGGAAGGGAGTCCCGATCATGTGCGATTCAGAGATGATGAAGAAATGGGCCGAGGGGGCGATGACCCGCCGCCGGTTCGGCCAGGTCGCTGCCGCCTCGGGGCTCGCCTTCGGGGCGGCCGGGTGCGCGACGATGGCGATGCCTTCCCAATCGGGCCGCGACGTCTCTTTCGCGACGCCGGACGGTACGCTCGACGGCTGGTTCGTCGCTCCGTCCGGCGCGAAGCGTCCGGGAGTCGTATTCTGGCCCGATATTGCAGGTTTGCGGCCGGCAAATAAGGCGATGGCCTCGCGTCTCGCGAGCGAAGGGCACGCGGTGCTCGTCATCAATCCCTATTATCGCGACGTATCCGGTCAGCAATTCGAGGATTTCGCCGAGTTCGCGGCGAGTGATGGGTTCCAGAAGGTCCGCCCGTGGCGCGAGAAGCTGACCGCAGATGCAATCATGCGCGATGCCAAGGCCGCGATCGCCTGGCTCGATACGCAGAGCGAGGTCGATACCGAGCGCGGGATCGGAACGCAGGGCTACTGCATGGGCGGACCCTTCACCTTCTGGACCGCGGCGGCTGTGCCTGCCCGCGTGCGCGCGGCGGCAAGCTTCCATGGCGGCGGCCTGGTGCGAGACGGGGCGAGCAGCCCGCATCGCATGGTCGACGAAAGCCAGGCAGGCTATCTCGTCGCGATCGCACAGGACGACGATGCGAAGGACCCCGCGGCGACCGCGACCCTGCGCGAGACATTCGCCGCCATCGACAATCCGGCCGAGATCGAGGTCTATGCCGGGGACCACGGATGGACCGTGCCCGATTCGCCCGCCTATGCGCCTCAAGCTGCCGAGCGTGCGTGGGAGCGTTTGCGCGCGCTCTATGCCCGGGAGTTGTAACTGGGCGGCGGATAGACCGACGACCTGTCAATTAGTGTTGCTTGTATGCCGCTTCCTTGGTGTTTCGGATGGCAACGGGATATTTTACTTGAGTTCCGCGTCCAGTCGTTCATGCCTTGATGTGAAGAGTAATCTGGGAGTTTCAAATGCGTACGAATATCGTGACCCTCGGCCTCGCGGCCACCGCGCTTGTCGCGGCTCCTATCGCGGCTCAGGCTGCGGACCGTTCGGCTGCCCCGATCTCCGACGAGAGCGAGCTGGCTGGCGGTGCGAGCCAAATCCTCATCCTCGCCGTCGTTGCTGCTGCGATCTTCGCCGGCATCGAAATCTCGGGCGATGACGATCCCGTCAGCCCGTAAGATCGGTTACCGATCCAGGTTTTGGGAAAGGGCCGTGCGAAAGCGCGGCCCTTTTCTTTTACCCGCTAGATACGTTGGCAATTCGCCCTTCCGCGATCTCACAGGATGCGCCTCATCGGCAGAAATCGATCCTGAGACCAAGCCCACAGATCGCGAGCACAGACGGGATCGCGTTTATGTCAGCCAAGCGCCTGCGTTCGGCTGCTCGCAGATTCGGAGAAAATCAGTTTAGCCCAATAAGCGCCAGCCGAGACTGATTGCGACCAGCGGAAATGGCGCCGAACTGGCCCGCTCGGCAGTCTGCTGGCCTAGACTCCGCCCGAAGCCAACGCCCGATCGCCGAAGCGGCCATGCTTGCGATACCGGACCATCCACTTGTCGAGAAACAGCCCGATCGGTTTGGGCTCGATGCCCAGTTCCGCAAAGCCGGGGGCGTCGCTCGATGCGACATTGCCCTGTTTCAGCAATTCCCACTGATCGCTGCCCATCGGCGTGCCGGGAAGCGAGGCGAAGGCGCCTGCCACCGCATCGGGCATCGGGATGAAGCTGCGCGAACGGCGTTGCGCGTCCGCGATCCGCCGATTCAAGTCGAGCATCGTGACCTTTTCGGGCCCGCCCAGTTCGAACACCTTGCCGCCATGCGTGCCGGGCATTTCGAGCGCGACAGCGACCGCTTCGGCGACGTCATCGACATAGACGAGCTGCAATTCCTTGTCGGGTCCGAACACCGGCAGGACCGGCATCCACCGGATCATCTGCGCGAACATGGTGGTGAAATCGTCGTCCTTCCCGAACATGAGGGAAGGGCGCAGGATCGTGGCATTCGGGAATGCCTCACGCACCAGATCCTCGCCGAGATGCTTCGCCTCTGCGTAGGCGATCTCGGTCTCCTCTTCCTCGGGCAGGCGCGCGATCGCGCTGACCTGGACGAAGGCCTCGGCGCCATTCGCGGCGGCGGCCTCGGCCATCCATCCGGCGCTGACGCCCATCAACTGCTTCAGATTGCCATCGAAGCTCCCGATGAGATTGACCACCGCGTCGGCGCCCTCAATCGCCTGTTCGACGCTGCGCCGGTCGGTCGCATCGCAGCGCGCGAACTGCAGCTGGCCGAGATTGGCGAGCGGCTTGAGCTTATAGGCGCGTTCCGGGTGGCGGCTGGCGACGCGCAGCCGCGCCCCGCGATCCAGCAGGGCCTGGGCAACGTAATTGCCGAGAAAGCCGCTGCCGCCCATCAGCGTAACCAGTTTGCCGTTCAACGCGCTGCTCTTCGCCATGGCGGGGTCGTATTCCTCTATTGGTCTTAAAACGCCTTCAGGCCCTAGCGCCGCAGAGGCCGGGCGAGCAAGGCGTCAATTGCCGCACGTCCATGTCCCCGAACTGCGGGTGGAGAGGGGCGTGCCCTCGTACGCGATCGTAAGAGTGGCAGGCCAGGAGCGGGTTTCGCTCTCGGACGCCGGACTCTCGCTATCTTGGTCAGACGCGCTTTGATCGCCCGCCTGGTCGTTCTGCGCCTCGCCACGGACGATCTGCGCGACCAGATCGCCTTCCGAAGTGTATCGGCCACCCTCTTCCATTTGTGCTGCCGCTCCGGCCGATTCGGCCGTGAACAGCACCGGCTCGCCGCTCACGCGGGCAACGCCACGGGCATTGGCCGAAGGGTCGTCGAAAGCGACGGTCTGGAACAGCATCCGGTCGCTATCGGAGGTGAAATCGCAGGTCCCGACATTCGCGGTGCCGAGCAAGGCCCCGTCCGCGCGGGTCACCACGGAGAGCAGGGGATCGGTGCGCCCTTCATCGATGACACTCCCATCCGAGCCCAACTCGTCCGCATCGCCTGTGACCTCGGCAAGCGGTATCTCGTCGGCGCGCGAGCGGTCCGGGATCGGTTCGGCACACGCCGCCATCGCCAGAAGGGGTGCTGCGAGCAGAAGGGAAGAGCGGGCGGGGTGCGGGATCGGGATAGCCATATCGAGCGCAACGTGCCGAAGCCGCCACGGTTTCGCAATTCCCATCTTGGCTGACTTGCCTGATAAGAGGGGGCGGATGGGAATTTCCGGCCTTCGTTCGGCTGGCCGAGCGATTACCGTTGACAAGCCCCTCACCCGCCGGGTAGTGGCGCGCGCCTACCAGGACCCCGGACCACGATGACCGGCGGCTCCTAACCGTGCCCAGATGGCGGAATTGGTAGACGCACCGTCTTCAGGTGGCGGCGCTCGCAAGGGCGTGGAGGTTCGAGTCCTCTTCTGGGCACCATTTGTTCTTCTCACGTTCTCCCAAATAATCTATAAAACCCGCAGAAATCCTAGGGATTTGGCCCTTGGATCGTTCCGGATCGTCCCGCCTGTTCTCGGGGGTTCCAGACACTTTTGTGGGCCTTTTGAGGCCGTTTCGCAAAGGCCCAGATGAAAAGGCCCCCACATGCCGCTGACAGATACTCGCCTCCGCGCACTCAAGCCCAAAGATAAGCCGTACAAGGTAACCGATGAGCGAGGCCTATATGTTGAGGTCACGCCGACCGGCAGCAAGCTTTGGCGATTCCGATACCGGATCGGCGGTGCGCAAAAGAAGCTCTGCATCGGCAGCTATCCCGAAATCAGCCTCAAGCAAGCGCGAGACGTGGCCTACGAGGCACGACGAGCTGTTGCTTCTGGCGGCGACCCGGCCTTTGAGAAGCGGAAGCGGAAAATTCGCGCCGAGTTCCTTTCTGCACAGACGTTCGAGGCAGTCGCACGTGAGTATATTGAACAGATGATGGTCCAGAATGGCCGTGCCGATGGCACGATCGTCAAGGCCAATTATTTCCTCGACAAGCTTGCGCCTGCCATCGGGAACAGACCCATCAACGAGATCGAGCCGTTCGAAGTCCTGGCTCCTCTCAAACGACTGGAAGCCACTGGTAAGCACGAGACTGCGAAGAAATGCCGCTCGTTCGCAGGCCGCGTGTTTCGCTACGGTGTCGCTACTACCCGCTGCAAATCCGATCCGACCAGTATGCTGAAGGGTGCTCTCGTAACGCCGAGAGCCACGCATTATGCAGCCATCCTCGAGCCCACCGAGTTAGGCGGGCTGCTGCGCGCAATCGACGACTTCACTGGCTACATGGTGACGAAGTTAGCTTTGCAGATCGCGCCGCATGTGTTCGTGCGCCCCGGCGAACTCCGGCACGCCGAATGGCATGAGATCGACCTTGTCGATGGGGTCTGGAAAATCCCTGCCGGTAAAATGAAAGCGCGTCGAGCGCATGCTGTCCCGCTTTCCAAGCAGGTTAGAGGCTATCTTACTGATCTGGCCGAGATGCTCGGCCGCGAAGGTTATGTCTTCCCGTCTGCGCGCAGCTCCAAGCGTCCCATGAGTGAAAACACGCTCAATGCCGCATTCCGTCGCATGGGATATTCGAAGGAAGAAGTCACCGCGCACGGACTCCGGGCGACAGCATCGACATTCCTGAACGAGTCGGGACTTTGGAATCCGGATGCAATCGAGCGTGCCCTGGCACATGGCGACACCAATGTTGTGCGTGGCATCTACCATCGCGGCAAGCATTGGGACGAGCGCGTGCGGATGGCTCAATGGTGGAGCGACTACCTCGATGAGCTCCGGACTGGAGGAAAGGTCATCATGGGAAAGTTTGCGAAGGGTTGATCGGGAGATCGAATTTCTTCTCAGCCATTGCAGGATTGAAGGCTCAGGACCAGCCCTATCAGGAACACTGACGCGAGCAAGGCGAACTCAATTCTGATGCCCCAGACCCTAAGCCACTTCCGCATCGTGCCGAGCCTCAGTTCGTAGAGCTTTGGCAGCTAAGCTGATCGAACCGTTCAGCAACAGTCTTCCACGTTGCTATGCCAGCCTCGTCCCCTTCGTTGGATAGCCGCTGGATTTGCTGCGCGATATACGCGATTCCCTCTTCGCCATGGTTCTTTTCGACCCAGAGCGCGACGGCCCACAATTCGTGATCGCGGTTCAGCACCATGGTTCACGTCTCCCGGTCCAGGTTCGCGCCAGGCCTTCGCTGACCAGCTGATCGCCAAGCGAGCGGCCGCCGCGCGTTACAACCCGCAATTTGCGACCGTACTGATCCTCGTCTCTGCTACCGATGGTCCTCAGTTCAAAGGGCCCGCCATTCAGTAATTCGACAAGGCGGTGCTCGAAGATGCACGTCGCGACTGGGAAGCGCTTGGCGGGCTGCCGCTCGATCTCCAGCCGCTCTTGCGCTGGAAACTCGGCCAGCCCGTAACGATGTCCGAAGGCATTCTCTTCGTCACCTATCCGACGCTGCGCTCGGGCCGCGCCGAGGATACGCGGCTCGACCAGATCCTTGCCTGGGCGGGCGAGAATTTCGATGGCGTGATCGCTTTTGACGAAGCCCACGCCATGGCCAATGCGCTCGGGGGCTCTTCAATCCGCGGCAAGGTCAAGGGCTCCGAACAAGGGATGGCGGGCCTCAGGCTGCAGAACAATCTCCCGCGCGCCCGCGTGCTCTACGCGTCTGCCACCGGCGCCTCGGACATTGCCAACCTCGGTTACACCTCCCGGCTTGGCCTGTGGGGACCCGAGACCGCTTTCCCGACCCACGAGGCGTTCATGACCGAGATCCGCGCTGGCGGCGTCGCGGCGATGGAGCTCGTCGCCCGTGATCTCAAGGCCCAGGGCCTCTATCTTGCCCGTGCGCTGTCCTTTGCAGGGGTCGAGTACGAGATCCTCGAACACAGCCTGACCGAAGCACAGGTGCGGATCTACGACGCCTATGCCGATGCCTGGGCGATCATTCACCGCAATCTCGAAGCGGCGCTCGAAGCAACCCGCGTGGTCGACGAGGACAGCGGCGATACGCTCAATCGCAATGCCAAGGCGGCAGCGCATTCGATCTTCGAAGGCACCAAGCAGCGGTTCTTTGCCCAGCTCCTGCTCTCGATGAAGCTGCCGAGCCTGATCCCGGCGATGGAAGCAGCTCTTGGCGAAGAGCATTCGGTTGTCGTGCAGCTGGTCTCGACCGCCGAGGCCATGCTCGACCGGCGCCTTGCCGACCTTACCGTGGAAGAACGCGAAGCTCTCGATATCGATCTGTCCCCGCGTGAATACGTCAAGGCCCGCACGCTCGAAGCACTCGACACCGCCGGCGGTCCTGAACTGGTCAGTCGCTATGCTGCATCGAAGAAGGCCGAACTGGCGAGTGCAGCCGAGCGCATCTTCTCCGGCAATTTCATCGGCGAGGCCGACGTCAAGGAGCGGGCGCAGGCTTGGGTTCCGCCGATCATGCGTTTCGCCAGTGCCGAGGAAGTCCAATTGACCGACCACGAAGGAGACGAGGCGGTCAACGCAGAAGAATCTGACGAGATTGCCGAGCAGGCTGCCTGACCCCTCCTGACAGGTCCAGGTCACTCGGCGGGCGGTCCGTCCCTTTCGGGACGGGCCGCCTTTTCAATGTCAAATTTGGGGCCGCTAGCCGTCGGTCCGCTTTTGACTGGCTTACGTTTGAAAGCTGCCGAAAGCGTTATAGTGCAAATCGGCCCAACGTTTGCCGGTCTGGAAAACGCCCTAAAACCGGTCATTCGAGTGACTGAGATTTTCGCCTGAGAACTACTATTAGTTTACCGTAGACTCCATTGGTGCCTTACGATCTGATCGAGGCGGTTTGAAAGATCGCGCCGTGTTTTAACCGCTGTTGGCTTGGGTGCCGGTATTCATCATGGCGTAGCAAGGCGGCGACCGCGCTTGAGAAGAATGCGACGTGGCGCTCGACCTTGATCTTGTTTGCAGGTTGCAGCCTTGCCTGAGCGACACCCTCGAGAAATTAGCGATTTTCGATGAATTGCGGTATCGGGGCACGATGACGGAACGGCATGAAGCAATTGTCGAAGAGGTTTTGCAATCCTCATCCAGTGCCGCGCATTCTCTTGTCGCGGCGAGCTGGTGTCGTTCCGGCCTAAGGCATGGTCTCGATGCCGGGGCCAATCGCGCATCGGAACTCGTGTCCGGTAGCGACCTCACCCAACGACGGCAGCGCCATGAGTTGATGCTGGACGTCGCGCGGCCACTTCTCGACCAGTTGTTCCAGGCCGTTTCCGCTACCGGCTGTGCCGTGATGCTGTCCGATAATAACGGCGTCGTGCTGGAAGCGCGCAGCCTGGCTGGCGATCGCGAACTCTTTGAGCGAGTTGGTCTGACCCCCGGCGGGGTATGGAGCGAGAGCCGGGAAGGCACCAATGGTATCGGCACATGCCTGATCGAGGGTCGGCCCGTCACGATCCACCGCAACGAACATTTCGCCAGTCGCAACATTGGTATCAGCTGCATGGATGCGCCAGTGCGCGATGCGACCGGCCAGCTTGTCGGCGCGCTCGATATTTCGAATTGTCGCGACGATCACAGCGCCGCGATGGGGATATTGGTGCAGAAGATTGTTCAGGACGCAGCGCGCCGGATCGAAAGTGGCATCTTTCGCAAACACTTCGCCGCGCATCGGATCGTCGATGCCAATCTGGCGGGCGGAGATGCAGCCCTGCTGGCCGTGGATCAGGACGACCTGGTCATTGGTGCAACCTTTGCCGCCAGGCACCGCTTCGGGCTGACCGACGCTTGCCTGGAAGCGCGCCGCACGGCTTCCGATATTCTCGGTAGTGAAGCAGCCCCGTCCCTCCACGACTCGGAACGGGCCGTGTTACGAAGAGCATTGGCGCAGGCCGGTGGCAACGCCACGCAGGCAGCAAAAGATCTCGGAATAGGGCGTGCGACGCTTTATCGGCGGATGGAAAAGGTTGGCTTGCAGCGCAGCTGACACATACACCGACCTAAGTGTCTCGATAGTGAGACAGTCTGCCCATGCAATTGCCGGCGGGCTCTTTTCAGCACCGCTTTTTCGCGGAACCATCATCCTCACGACCGGGAGCACCCGGCAAATTCGAGAGGATCAACTGATGGACATACAAACAAACCCCGCCGCTTCGATGACGGCTCCGTTTGCGGAGCGCTACGACAACTTCATCGGCGGCAAATGGGTGGCGCCCAAGGACGGGCGCTGTTTCGACAATATCTCCCCGATCACCGGCAAGGTGGTCGGTCAGGTCGCGCGCAGCCAGGGGGCGGACATCGAGGCCGCGCTCGACGCGGCGCATGCCGCGAGGGATGCGTGGGGCCGCACCAGCGTTGGCGAGCGCGCGCTGATCCTCAACCGCATCGCCGACCGGATGGAGGAAAATCTCGAAAAGATCGCGATCGCGGAAACCTGGGACAACGGCAAACCGCTCCGCGAAACGATGGCCGCCGACATTCCGCTTGCGATCGACCATTTCCGCTATTTCGCGGGCTGTATTCGCGCGCAGGAAGGCGGCATTTCGGAAATCGACCACGATACGGTCGCCTACCATTTTCACGAGCCGCTGGGCGTGGTCGGCCAGATCATTCCGTGGAACTTCCCGATCCTGATGGCGGTGTGGAAGCTCGCCCCCGCGCTGGCGGCTGGCAACTGCGTGGTGCTCAAACCTGCCGAGCAGACCCCGGCCTCGATCATGGTGCTGATGGAGCTGATCGGCGACCTGCTGCCCGCCGGCGTGGTCAACGTGGTCAACGGCTTCGGCGTGGAAGCGGGCAAGCCGCTCGCCAGCAGCAGCCGGATCGCCAAGATCGCCTTTACCGGCGAGACGAGCACCGGCCGCCTGATCATGCAATATGCGACCGAAAACCTGATCCCGGTCACGCTGGAACTGGGCGGCAAGAGCCCGAACATCTTCTTCGAGGATGTGTGCCGCGAGGACGACGACTATCTCGACAAAGCAATCGAGGGCTTCGTGATGTTCGCGCTCAATCAGGGGGAGATCTGCACCTGTCCCAGCCGCGCGCTCGTGCATGAGAGCATCTACGACCGCTTTATGGAACGTGCGATGCAGCGCGTCGAAGCGATCAAGGCGGGCAATCCGCTCGACATGGAGACGATGATCGGCGCGCAGGCGAGCAGCGAACAGCGCGACAAGATCCTCTCCTACATCGACATCGGCAAGCAGGAAGGTGCTGAGCTGCTGACCGGCGGCGAGGCGACGCGGTTCGAGGGCGAGATCGCGGACGGCTACTACGTCAAGCCGACCGTGTTCAGGGGCAACAACCGGATGCGCATCTTCCAGGAGGAGATCTTCGGTCCGGTCCTCTCGGTCACGACCTTCAAGGATCAGGACGAGGCGCTGAGCATCGCCAATGATACGCTCTATGGCCTCGGCGCAGGCGTATGGAGCCGCGATGCCAACACCTGCTACCGCTTCGGCCGGGCGATCCAGGCCGGGCGCGTGTGGACCAACTGCTACCACGCCTATCCCGCCCATGCGGCGTTCGGCGGCTACAAGCAGTCGGGCATCGGACGCGAAAACCACCGCATGATGCTGGATCACTATCAGCAGACCAAGAACATGCTGGTCAGCTACAGCGCGAAGAAGCTCGGCTTCTTCTGAGGCGACAGGCCGGTGCGGTGAAAGTCCGCCGCACCGCCCCCGAACACAACAGAAATACAGGAGAATTGCTATGAGCAAGAGCATGAAAGCCGCCGTCGTCCGCGCCTTCGGCGAACCGCTGCGGATCGAGGAAGTGCCGGTTCCGGAAGTGCAGCCGGGTATGATCCAGGTGGCCATCCAGGCCTCGGGCGTGTGCCACACCGATCTGCATGCCGCCGAAGGCGACTGGCCGGTCAAGCCCGAACCGCCCTTCATTCCCGGCCATGAAGGCGTCGGCTTCGTTTCCGCCGTGGGCAAAGGTGTAACCCATGTGAAGGAAGGCGACCGGGTCGGCGTGCCGTGGCTCTACACCGCCTGCGGCCATTGCGTGCACTGTCTCGGCGGGTGGGAAACGCTGTGCGAAAGCCAGCTCAACACCGGCTATTCGGTCAATGGCGGGTTCGCCGACTATGTTCTGGCCGACCCCAACTATGTCGGCCACCTGCCCGACAATGTGGGCTTCAACGAGATCGCGCCGGTGCTGTGCGCGGGCGTGACGGTCTACAAGGGCCTGAAAATGACCGAGACCAAGCCGGGCGATGCGGTGGCGATCTCCGGCATCGGCGGGCTTGGCCACATGGCAGTGCAATATGCGGTCGCGATGGGGCTGAACGTGGTTGCGGTCGACGTCGACGACGCCAAGCTCGAACTGGCGCGCAAGCTCGGCGCGGTGGAGACCGTGAACGCGCGGACCGACAATGACCCTGCCGCGACGGTCAAGCGCCTGACCGGCGGCGTGCGCGGCGCGCTGGTGACCGCGGTGAGCGAGAAGGCCTTCGAACAGGCGGTCGGCATGGTCGGGCGCGGTGGTACGCTTGCGCTCAACGGCCTGCCGCCGGGCGATTTCCCGCTCAACATCTTCGGCATGGTGCTGAACGGCATCACCGTGCGCGGCTCGATCGTGGGCACGCGGCTGGACCTGCAGGAATCGCTCGATTTCGCAGGCGACGGCAAGGTGAAGGCGACGATCTCCACCGCCGGTCTGGACGACATCAATGCGGTGTTCGACCGCATGCGGCAGGGCCAGATCGAAGGGCGCGTCGTCCTGGACATGACCCAATGACGCAAAGTGCCGCGCCGGATGGCCGAGTGGTCCGTCGCGTGATCGCCACCGACGCGGCCACAGCCCTGCTGGGCCAGATCATCGAACGTCATGGCCCCGTGCTTATCCACCAGTCGGGCGGGTGCTGTGACGGCTCCAGCCCGATGGTCTATCCGCGCGGCGAGTTCCGCCTCGGCGGGTCGGACGTGCTGCTGGGCACGATCGGCACCACACCGGTCTATATCGGCGCGGCGCAGTTCGCGGTGTGGAAACACACGCAGCTGATCCTCGACGTGGTGGAAGGGCGAGGCGGCATGTTCAGCCTCGATAATGGAACGGGCCGGCGCTTCCTCGTGCGAAGCCGGACCTATGGGGAGAGAGAAATCGCCATGTTGCACAAGGCCGACAGGTTTCGCGCCATGCAGGCATCGATCGACAGCGATGCGGACGCCTTCTGGCTGGACGAAGCGCACCGGCTCGACTGGAGCGTCTTCCCGACGAAGGCGGACGAGAGCAGCTTCGACAAGGGCGATTTCGGCATTCGCTGGTTCGCCGATGGCGAGCTGAACGTCTCGGTCAATTGCCTCGACCGCCACCTCGAGACGCGCGGCGACCAGCCCGCGATCGTGTTCGAAGGCGACGAGCCGGACGAAGGGCGAACGCTCACCTATCGTGAGCTGCACTGGCAAGTCTGCCGCTTCGCCAACGTCCTGAAAGCCAACGGGATCGGTAAGGGCGACCGGGTGATCCTTTACATGCCGATGGTGCCCGAAGCGGCGATTGCAATGCTCGCCTGCGCCCGGATCGGGGCGGTCCATTCGGTCGTCTTCGGCGGCTTCTCGCCCGACAGCCTGGCCGACCGGATCGCCGATTGCGACGCTACGCTGGTCGTCACCGCCGATGAAGGCACGCGCGGCGGCAAGCGCATTCCCCTCAAGGCCAATGTCGACAGCGCGCTGGAGCGCGCGAGCGGGGTCGACACGGTCATCGTCATGCAGCGGACGGGTGGCCAAGTATCGATGCGCAAGGGGCGCGACATCTTGTGGGAGGAGGCCTGCGCGGATGCCCCCGCCGATTGCCCGCCCGAAGCGATGAACGCGGAAGATCCGCTGTTCATCCTCTATACCTCCGGATCGACCGGCAAGCCCAAGGGCGTGCTGCACACCACCGGCGGGTATCTGCTTTGGTCGACGCTGACCTTCGATCTGCTGTTCGGCCCCGAGGAGGGGAAGGATGTCGCCGACGATCTGTTCTGGTGCACCGCCGATGTCGGCTGGATCACCGGGCACACCTATGTCGTCTACGGCCCGCTCTCCAACGGCGCGCGCACGGTCATGTTCGACGGGGTGCCCAACTATCCCGATCCGGGGCGCCTCTGGGAGACCAGCCAGCGCCTCGGCGTCACGATCTTCTACACCGCGCCGACCGCGATCCGCGCGCTGATGCGGCAGGGCGACCGGTGGGTGACGCGCCACGACCTGTCCGCGATCCGCCTGCTGGGCACGGTGGGCGAGCCGATCAACCATGAGGCCTGGGAATGGTATCATGACATGGTCGGGCGCGGCGAATGCCCGATCGTCGACACCTGGTGGCAGACCGAAACGGGCGGCGCACTGATTGCTCCCGTCCCCGGCGCTACCGAGACTAAGCCCGGCAGCGCGACCCTGCCACTCCCCGGCGTCGACCCCGAACTGGTCGATGGCGAAGGGCATCTTCTCACCGGCGCAACGGAGGGCAATCTGGTTCTCACCCGCAGCTGGCCGGGCATGATGCGCACCATCTTCGGCGACCACGACCGGTTCTTCCAAACCTATTTCAGCACCTTCCCCGGCACCTATTTCACCGGCGACGGCGCGCGGCGCGACGAGGATGGCTATTACTGGATCACCGGCCGGGTCGACGACGTTATCAACGTGTCTGGGCACCGCATGGGCACTGCCGAAGTCGAAAATGCGCTGGACGAGCATGTGCTGGTGGCCGAGGCCGCCGTCGTAGGCATGCCACATGATATCAAGGGCCAAGGCATCCATGCGTTCGTGACGCTGAAAGCCGGCGAAGAAGGCAGCGATGCCTTGCGGCAGGAACTGCGTGACCTGGTGCGCAGCGAGATCGGACCATTCGCCACGCCCGACGTCATCCAATTCGCGCCCGACCTGCCCAAGACCCGGTCGGGCAAGATCATGCGCCGGGTTCTGCGCAAAATCGCCGAGGGGCAGCCTGACGAAATTGGTGACATCTCGACGCTGGCGGAGCCTGCGGTGGTCGAGGATCTGGTGGCCAAGCGCATGAGGCCGTGAACCTCGATTATTTGCTGTGGCCGCTAAGCCCGCTTTCTAGCTAAAACCAGACTGACCGCTGTCGGCCCCTTCGAGCCAGTCAGCTTTGCGCCTCATCTCGGTCATCCCAGCAGCTGTATGCCCTTCCTAAAAGCTGCCGTTCGCCGATTGTCCGCATCGGGTACGCCACTCGACGTCGGTGGGGTTTACTGAACAACAGGTCCAAAGTGACATGTAAATTTCGAAGGTGTCATTCAGCCACCATAGTACGCACCGACGATCGCTATTTCCGTTCCCCTATCGTGCCAAAGCTTCCGAGCGTCCCCTTCGGCTTGCGATCGTAGGAGGAGCGCCCCTCTAGCATCTGCACAAAGGCCTCATTGCGATTGGTGGCGCGATCGACCAGACGATCGAAGGCGACGACCTCAAGCATGAGGTTGAGAGACTGGAAATACCGATACGCCATCTGCCCACCGTAGTTGGTGATGACAAAATCCTCCATCTGAAGGTATTTCTGGAGATTGTCGTTCCAATCGGCAATCACGTATCCGCGCACCATTGTGTCCGGCGGAACCGCGACCTCGCGACCCGCGGAGGTCTTTATCTTGCCCTTAGTGCGGATGTCTGAGATCTGTCGCTTCAGCTGGTCGACCGGGTTATTGGTCGAACTTTCGATGCCAGCGGCGTATCCCGTTTTTTGAGGGCGCTTCATCTCGACCACCATGAGCTCGTTCTGATTGTTGACGAGCAGGTCGTGCGCGTACTCCCCCTTGGCCCTGTGGTTGCCGTCCGGTGTGCGATCACTTGAGATGTACTGCGCGTAGGCCAAGTCGTCGTCTAACAGCCACAGGTTGTGCGAACTGTAGTCGATCTCGTCACTGTCCTTGTAACGCGGATAGATCAACGCATGCACCTTATCCTCAGTAGCCAGCCCGCTCTCCTGCTTCTTCAGGAGTTCGCGGAAGATCGTGATGACGTGATTGCGATAGGCTACATAGACCGCCAGCGCCTCTTTGGCGTCTGCCGGGATCTGCGTCTTGACCAGATGCTCGAGCTGCTCGACGCTGGCGTTTTGGTCCAGCTTTGAAAAGTCGAACTTCTTGCGGAAGCGCTCCACGAATAGGTCCTGAGCCAGCTGCTCCCGCGTCTCTGTTATGGACCGTTTCCTAACGAAGTCCTCGGGCGAGCGGTCGCCAAGACCTCGCCGGAGCAGCGGATCGACCGCAATCAGATGCTCTACATCGGCGACCATCTTCGCACGACGCTCGCTGGTATAGGCGCTCTCGATCTCCAGAATATGCTGCTTTGCCAATGCGACGAGATGGTCCTTTATCGACTTCTTCACGCCGTCACGGACCACCTTGCCGTGGAGGTTCGTGATCCGGTCACGCGACTGCGACGAGACAAAGAAGTCGCTCGATACGGCCACCAGATAGAAGTAGCGGCGTAGACCGGTCTCGCTCGCTTCGACGAAAGGTTTGTTGTTCACGCCCGACGAAATGTTCTCCAAGTCGCTCGCGGCGCGGTTGTTGGCGTAAAAGTAGAGTCGGTGCTTCTTGGCCTGAGTCTCGTCGACCTTGAAGTAGCTGAAGTCGAACCGCCGGCTCGTTTGGCCGATTTCCAGATACTCTGTCCGGGATCCACCAACCAAAAGGGAATCGTTGAAGTGATCGTATAAATTGAAGCGTGCATCATCAATGGCCAGTACCGTCTGCTTCGGGATCTTCCGCTGTATGAATTCGATCAGGAAATGATTGAGCAGAGCGGCAATTATGGCATCCTCGGCGACCTCGCCCAAATAGCGCTGGCCAGTGAGGTCGAAAAAGTCCGCAGCCTCATCAAGGGGCGACCGCATGAGCACGGTCAGCCCAGTATCGAAGCGATGCTCCCCCGCACCGTCACCCGCGTCGATCTCGACCAGGTTGTCATCGGTCGCGAACGGCTTGTAGCTATACGTCTCGCCCGTCACCGCGCCCGACGCGTCGGCCTCACGGCAGGAGTAGAATACCTCTCTGAAGATCCTAAAGGCTATGAAGCGGCCGAACCCCTTGCCGCCCCGCTCGAACTTGTTGCCGGTCAACGGTGTAAGGAAGGCAGCGAGGTTATTGTCGTCGAGCCCGACGCCGTTGTCAGCGATGACTATCTGGCGATCACCACTTGAGATCTCGATCTCGATGCGGCCTTGCCGCTCTACATCACCCCCATAGCGCTCCTCGATGGAATGAAGGGAGTTCGAGACAGCCTCGAACAGCGGAAAGAGGAAGCCGTGCAGACCTTCAGGCAGCGTGGCGCGCCTGACCTCGGAGGCTAAATCGATTGACTTGTGCTTCATGTATGACCCCGGGAGGAACGGCCGACGCAAGACGGATACAAGATTCCCCGCGCGTGCCAAGAGAGCAAGCCCACGCTGGCGAAAGGGCTGCTAGCACCGGAGGCCGGCTGATCGGTCATGCGCGCGGCGGTTCCGGTCCCTCGCTTTCAGGGCGAGCGCAGGCTAGCGCGAAAGGGATTGCGGATACGGTGCCGCACTGCACTACCCTCGAACTCGCGAGGGTCCTTCATTTCGAACAGCGTGCGATTGGCCTCAAGGGTTTCGATTTCCATGGGCGTCCAGTCCGGCTTTTTCATCGCCATGACGTCCTCTGAGCGCGTGCGGATTTCGCCGTCCTTCAGATAAATGTCGAATGCCATGCCGACCACCGTGTCGAGCTTGGGCTGCTCGCGGAACAGGGAGTAGCAATAGGTCTGGAGCATACTAGCGCGATAGGCGCGATACTCCTCATAGGTGCCGGCGCCCCTTTTCTGCGGCAGGATCAAGAACAGATAGCCAATGCGCTGCATCGGGAAGCGGCGGGTCACGAAGGTTCGCCTCACGAACCGCGCCATATCCTCGCCGACACACCGCTCCATCGCGCCCCATAGTGCGTGGGCGAGCGAGACGCGGTTCATTCTGGGTTCGGCGGCAATGACGCGGAGGGCGGCTTCGGACAGCGCGATGCTCGGCTCATAATTAAGGATCGAGATCGACGTGCCCTTGAGCACATCCTCAGCAATCAACTCTATTACTTCATCCCACAGCATCGACGTCTTCTTGAGTGCGGCGAGCTCGGCGTAGAGCTGCGAGGAAACATAAATCTCATACTCCCCCTCGGGGATACCGAGCTGCGCGCGCCGTGTGCGCTTGCGCATCTTATTGGGCACGAACCCGGGTCGGCCATCCTTGAAGCCGTTCATCATGTAGGCCGCGAGGAGATGTTCTTCACCGGCGGCGAAGCTTATCATCCCCGAGCGCAGGACCTTCGCGCGAGCGACAAGGTAATTGGTGAGGTCTGCGACCGTGTCGAGCTCGCTCATCACGACTTCAAGCCCGATCGGATCGAACACATGGACAAAGGTGCCGTCAGGATTAACGTCGCCGATCATGAACGGGCGAAACCCATCGCGCCCAGTGTCGACGTGTGCCGCGCCGGTGAGCGAAGGAATGATCATCAGCGACCCGCGCGGATCCGGGAAGTAGCGGCGTGCCGCTTCTTCGGCACCGCTGACCACCGCGACGAGATGAGTAATGCGGTCGGCTTTGGCTGGCAGCGGCACCGGCAGGGTCTGGGTGCAGTGCTTGTCAGTGAAAACCCGATCGGGATGGAGATCGAGCCAGCGTTCGGCACCATTTAGTTGCGCGACCGCGCCGTCGATCGCCCGCCGATACCAGCGCGACCAGGCGAGTTCGATCGGCTTGTCCTCCTGCCAGCTGATTGCCTTGTCGCTGAACAGCACAACATGGTTCTCGAACACCGCGAGCAGATCGGCGATCTCCTGCCCCCCGCCGCAAGCGGTCTTGGTACGGTCATTGAATGTGTTTGGATAGGACCAAAGTCGCAGGAACGCGCGGTCGGCGAATTGCGCCAGTCGCTTCTCCGAGGGGGTCAGCCCTTCGCCCCGAATGATCGGCGTCATCGGAGCTTCGTCGCGGTCGGATGCATTAGCGGCATTCCACCAAGTAACAGAATGTCGCCTTTGAGGTCACTCGATAGATTGGCGATCTTGTCCGCTTTCAGTCGATCAAGGGGCGATCTGCTATGATCGACATGCGGGGCGCCTGCATTGCAGCGATCCATTGGCAGCTTCTGTCAGGAGCAGACGTTCGCGGCACCTAGCTTAACCCACCGGATTTAGTCGGAAGCGGCCGCTCTTGAAGACCGTGCGCGAACGACAGCTATCCTCGATTTGCGGCCTGGAAGCTGCCGGTAGCAATCGGCCCGTCATCCGCCGAGACGATCTGGCGTCCAGCTCTTTTCTGCGTATTCATACACCGCTTCGAGACCGAAACGTGGGTCGTCCTGACAGTCTGCACGCTCGGCTAATTCCATGAGGACGAGCCAATTCACGTCCGCTTGACGCGTGCCCAGCTGCACGGGTGCCAAGTCCGTTCCGATGGAGTGAGGATGAATGTGACGATCCAGCGCCTTCGCTATCTCAGAACTTTCATCTCCTTCTTTCGCAACCCGGGTCGCGGAACTGGCGATCAAATCCGCGATCTGCAGACCTGGGCTTCCGCGAGAATCGGCTAGGGCGACGGGTTCGGCCAGATCCCAACCAAATTGCTCGGGAGAGTTGCCCAGTGCAACGGCCCTCTGGATTGCAAACTCTTTGCCCTCGTCGATTAGGGAAGGAAGCAATGCGGCGATCGGCTTGCTGTCGTCACAAACCACTCGCAATGGGCGGTTCTTTTGCCCCCAATGATTTAGAAGGCTCCAAAGCCCTGCCGCAGATACGTCGAGTACGTACTTTCCTTCGTCGGGCGTCGTTGTTCGCAGCCGCGCATTGTCGGCGACGATGATGTCGCGATATCCGTTCGCGAATCGAAATACGAGCTTGAGGGGGTGGTCTTCCGGTAGGTGCGCCGATGCATCCGGATCGAAAAGCAGGGGGGCGTCGCCGGGGTCGAGCGAGCGCATGTACCTTTCGAACTGCACAAGGGTCTCCTCGCCGACCCCGTCGACCGAACTGATAAAGCAGTACATTGCCACAAAACGATGAAGGTTCTTCTCATACAGCAATTCGGGCGAGAACTGGAAAACCGGCTCGAAAACGTATTCGAAAAGCTTGCCACAGAGCACCACCCGCTTGTTCTGGACGACGAAGGAGTAGAGACCGTCTATCTCGGCAAGAACCTGAGCGACTAGGTTCCGCCCCCTCTCGGACGACAGCAGTTTCTGCGCCTTCAATTCTGGCATCTGGACCGGATGATCCTTCCGCGCACGATCAAGTATCTCCCACGCGCGCTGCTCCTCAATCGCAACGGATGCGTAAGCAAAAACGGGTTGGTTGGCATCGAGGAGTCGTGAACCGGTAAACCCGGATTCGTCCAAGAAGAGATCAAGGACGCCTTCGCCGGCGTCATTTAGTTCGTTGCATTCATTGGATGCCATGACGCGTCATAGCACACCTATTGCTTGGCTGGAGCGTGTTATCTGGAAAAGCGGCGCCGGTCTGGCCGGTATGAGTGTCTGCTTTGCGCCGCCGGATGCCTGAAAGCAGACTGTCGTCTTCCGTGAAGGGTTCCGGGCGCCGTAGGCGTACGGAAGTCCCCGAAGCACGAACCCGCGGGCCGCATGCGTTGGGCTATGGGGATTTCGGTTTTCTGTCGATCCAGGTGGCTTGATGACACTGGCTGGGAAGCGTGCCGGATGGGTCAGGTGGGCAGGTCTGTGGCCCGGATTTGGTCAGCAGATCGCTCAATAGCGATGGTGTCATGGCGGTTTTCATGCGACTGATGATCTGCAGGACGAGCGGCGGCATTGCCGGAAGCCTATCACGTGCCCGGTTCGGTGAGATCGAGCCATGCCGGGTCATGGCGCAAATTTCCGGATGGGCGGTATGGAGGATGGCGGCGCGCGTGGTTGCTGCCAGCGCGCAAAGGTCTCGATGACGATCATGTGCCCGCCGCAATGTGGGCACGGCGGGCGGTAATCTTCTGGCTCATCGGTGATCTCATCTTCTGGAGGTGGCGCGACCTCCAGCAGTTTGCGGGCGAGCGCGATATTGGCCTTGTGCGTGGCACCAGCGAGCAGGCCGTAATGGCGGATACGGTGGAAGCCGGTTGGCAGGACATGGAGCAGGAACCGGCGGATGAACTCGTCGGCGGGCAGCGTCATGACCTGCTGGCGGTCGGTGCCGTCTCGACGATAGTCTTTGTAGCGGAAGATGACATCTTGGCCATCGAACCGGATCAGGCGACTGTTCGATATGGCGACGCGGTGAGTGTAGCGCGAGAGATAGGCGAGCACCGCTTCGGGTCCGGCGAAGGGCGGCTTGGTGTAGACCACCCAGCGCTTCTTGCGCACTGGTGAGAGGTGCTTGAGAAACGTCCGCCGATCAGTCAGCCCGGTCAACTTGCCGAAGAAAGCGAGCCTGCCCGCATTATGCAGCGCCATCAGTCGGGTGAGGAACAGGCGGCGGAACAAGGCACCCAGCACCCGCACCGGCAGCAGGAAGGCCGGGCGTGACGATATCCATCGCTTGCCATCGGGCGTAATACCGCCACCCGGGACGATCATGTGGACATGCGGATGATGCGTCATGGCCGATCCCCATGTGTGAAGCACGGCGGTGATGCCGATCTTTGCGCCGAGGTGCTTCGGGTCGGACGCAATCGTCATCATGGTCTCTGCCGCAGCCTTGAACAGCAGATCATAGACCAGCGCCTTGTTGGTAAAGGCAATGGCGGCAACCTCGGCCGGCAGGGTAAACACGACGTGGAAGTATCCGACCGGCAGCAGATCGGCTTCGCGCGCTGCCAGCCATGTGCGCGCCGCACCGCCCTGGCACCTGGGGCAGTGCCGGTTACGACACGAGTTGTAGGCGATCCGCCAGTGCCCGCAACAGGCGCAGGCCTCGACATGGCCGCCCAGCGCAGCGGTCCGGCAATGCTCGATCGCTGACATGACCTTGAGCTGCTGCAGGCTCAGATGTCCTGCATGGGTGGCCCGGTATGCTGGACCAGTAGCGCAGAAGATGTCAGCGACCTCGAACGAGGTGCGCACCAGTTCAGCCCGGTGGTGTCCCCTCACTGGGCAGGAACATGCCTAGCTTGTCGAGCGGACTGGTCACCGCATGCATTGTTCTGGTTGCGACCCTGGTGTAGAAGGCGGTGTTCTCCAGCTTGGCATGGCCGAGCAATGCCTGGATGATGCGGATATCGATGCCGTCTTCGAGCAGGTGGGTAGCAAAGCTGTGGCGCAGCGTGTGCGGGCTGACGCGCTTGGCGATCCCTGCAGCCTGTGCCGCCTCGACGACAATGCGGTGCAGTTGCCTTGTGCTGATCGGCTTCATGGCATGCAGGCCAGGGAACAGCCAGCCATCATGGTGCATCACGCCTTGCTCACGGCCCAGCTTCCACCATTGCCGCAGCAGGGTGAGCAGATCGGCAGGCAGCATGGCATTGCGATACTGGCCGCCTTTGCCGCGTTCGACCCGGAGCAGCATCCGCTCGCTGTCCACGTCGCGCACCTTGAGCATCGCCACTTCGCCCACGCGCAGACCGGCGCCATAGGCGACCGACAATGCGGCTTGGTGCTTGAGGCAGGTGGTCGCGCCCAGCAGCCGGACAACTTCATCCCTGCTCAGCACCACCGGCAGCTTGCGCATCTGCTTCATGCGAACGAGCCGCCGGGCAAGGTCAGGCCGGTCGAGTGTATGGGTGAAGAAGAAGCGCAGTGCCGAAACCACGCTGTTCATGGTTGGTATGGGCATGCCTGCTTCACGCTGCTCGACCTGGAAGCGGCGCAGATCTTCCGATGTCGCCGTATCGGGAGGACGCCCAAGGAAGGCGGCGAACCGCCCCACGTCGCGGACATAATTACGCTGCGTCTCGCGGCTGAAGTGCCGCATGGTCATATCGTCGATCAGCCGCTGACGCAGCGGGCTGACCGGAGTGGCTGGAATAACCGGTACAAGATCGTTCATCGCTCGACTCCTCAGTTGAAGGAGCCGGAATGTTCGGCCTTGATCAGTCCCCGCGCTACGCCTGTCGTTCTACTTCACCCCCTCCGCCAGCACCCCTCCCGCGCAGCGGGTTCGTGCTCCGGCCCA
>NZ_WTYD01000004.1 GCF_009827295.1 Qipengyuania pelagi
CGTGAAGGGTTCCGGGCGCCGTAGGCGTACGGAAGTCCCCGAAGCACGAACCCGCGGGCCGCATGCGTTGGGCTATGGGGATTTCGGTTTTCTGTCGATCCAGGTGGCTTGATGACACTGGCTGGGAAGCGTGCCGGATGGGTCAGGTGGGCAGGTCTGTGGCCCGGATTTGGTCAGCAGATCGCTCAATAGCGATGGTGTCATGGCGGTTTTCATGCGACTGATGATCTGCAGGACGAGCGGCGGCATTGCCGGAAGCCTATCACGTGCCCGGTTCGGTGAGATCGAGCCATGCCGGGTCATGGCGCAAATTTCCGGATGGGCGGTATGGAGGATGGCGGCGCGCGTGGTTGCTGCCAGCGCGCAAAGGTCTCGATGACGATCATGTGCCCGCCGCAATGTGGGCACGGCGGGCGGTAATCTTCTGGCTCATCGGTGATCTCATCTTCTGGAGGTGGCGCGACCTCCAGCAGTTTGCGGGCGAGCGCGATATTGGCCTTGTGCGTGGCACCAGCGAGCAGGCCGTAATGGCGGATACGGTGGAAGCCGGTTGGCAGGACATGGAGCAGGAACCGGCGGATGAACTCGTCGGCGGGCAGCGTCATGACCTGCTGGCGGTCGGTGCCGTCTCGACGATAGTCTTTGTAGCGGAAGATGACATCTTGGCCATCGAACCGGATCAGGCGACTGTTCGATATGGCGACGCGGTGAGTGTAGCGCGAGAGATAGGCGAGCACCGCTTCGGGTCCGGCGAAGGGCGGCTTGGTGTAGACCACCCAGCGCTTCTTGCGCACTGGTGAGAGGTGCTTGAGAAACGTCCGCCGATCAGTCAGCCCGGTCAACTTGCCGAAGAAAGCGAGCCTGCCCGCATTATGCAGCGCCATCAGTCGGGTGAGGAACAGGCGGCGGAACAAGGCACCCAGCACCCGCACCGGCAGCAGGAAGGCCGGGCGTGACGATATCCATCGCTTGCCATCGGGCGTAATACCGCCACCCGGGACGATCATGTGGACATGCGGATGATGCGTCATGGCCGATCCCCATGTGTGAAGCACGGCGGTGATGCCGATCTTTGCGCCGAGGTGCTTCGGGTCGGACGCAATCGTCATCATGGTCTCTGCCGCAGCCTTGAACAGCAGATCATAGACCAGCGCCTTGTTGGTAAAGGCAATGGCGGCAACCTCGGCCGGCAGGGTAAACACGACGTGGAAGTATCCGACCGGCAGCAGATCGGCTTCGCGCGCTGCCAGCCATGTGCGCGCCGCACCGCCCTGGCACCTGGGGCAGTGCCGGTTACGACACGAGTTGTAGGCGATCCGCCAGTGCCCGCAACAGGCGCAGGCCTCGACATGGCCGCCCAGCGCAGCGGTCCGGCAATGCTCGATCGCTGACATGACCTTGAGCTGCTGCAGGCTCAGATGTCCTGCATGGGTGGCCCGGTATGCTGGACCAGTAGCGCAGAAGATGTCAGCGACCTCGAACGAGGTGCGCACCAGTTCAGCCCGGTGGTGTCCCCTCACTGGGCAGGAACATGCCTAGCTTGTCGAGCGGACTGGTCACCGCATGCATTGTTCTGGTTGCGACCCTGGTGTAGAAGGCGGTGTTCTCCAGCTTGGCATGGCCGAGCAATGCCTGGATGATGCGGATATCGATGCCGTCTTCGAGCAGGTGGGTAGCAAAGCTGTGGCGCAGCGTGTGCGGGCTGACGCGCTTGGCGATCCCTGCAGCCTGTGCCGCCTCGACGACAATGCGGTGCAGTTGCCTTGTGCTGATCGGCTTCATGGCATGCAGGCCAGGGAACAGCCAGCCATCATGGTGCATCACGCCTTGCTCACGGCCCAGCTTCCACCATTGCCGCAGCAGGGTGAGCAGATCGGCAGGCAGCATGGCATTGCGATACTGGCCGCCTTTGCCGCGTTCGACCCGGAGCAGCATCCGCTCGCTGTCCACGTCGCGCACCTTGAGCATCGCCACTTCGCCCACGCGCAGACCGGCGCCATAGGCGACCGACAATGCGGCTTGGTGCTTGAGGCAGGTGGTCGCGCCCAGCAGCCGGACAACTTCATCCCTGCTCAGCACCACCGGCAGCTTGCGCATCTGCTTCATGCGAACGAGCCGCCGGGCAAGGTCAGGCCGGTCGAGTGTATGGGTGAAGAAGAAGCGCAGTGCCGAAACCACGCTGTTCATGGTTGGTATGGGCATGCCTGCTTCACGCTGCTCGACCTGGAAGCGGCGCAGATCTTCCGATGTCGCCGTATCGGGAGGACGCCCAAGGAAGGCGGCGAACCGCCCCACGTCGCGGACATAATTACGCTGCGTCTCGCGGCTGAAGTGCCGCATGGTCATATCGTCGATCAGCCGCTGACGCAGCGGGCTGACCGGAGTGGCTGGAATAACCGGTACAAGATCGTTCATCGCTCGACTCCTCAGTTGAAGGAGCCGGAATGTTCGGCCTTGATCAGTCCCCGCGCTACGCCTGTCGTTCTACTTCACCCCCTCCGCCAGCACCCCTCCCGCGCAGCGGGTTCGTGCTCCGGCCCAACTCCGGTCATTCCCGCCGCTCTGATCTTCGTATCCACAGGATTCATACCTCTGGGTGTAGGTATATCGAACCTGTTGATGATCGGGCCTCCGGGGGCGGGAAAGTCACTGTTGGCGAGTTGCCTGCCCGGCATCCTCCCAGAGCTGTCACCGGCGGAGGCGCTCGAGGTCAGCATGGTCCAGTCGGTCGCGGGCACGCTGGAAGAGGGCCGCATCAGCCGCGCCCGCCCGTTTCGCGCCCCGCATCACTCGGCGAGCATGGCCGCGCTGACGGGTGGCGGATTGAAGGTGAAGCCGGGCGAGGTCAGCCTGGCGCATCTGGGCGTGCTGTTTCTCGACGAATTGCCGGAATTCCACGGTATGGTGGAGTTATTGCACCAAAATATCCTACTGAAGAATAACAGATTTTTCGTTAACAATCGAGTCCATGACGACCGCAGATCAGATACCCGAACTTCCTTCTATTGACCGCCCCAATGTCCTATCAGGCTTGATGACGAAGCGCAGCGAGATAGCAGGCCTCGTTGAGGGTTTACAGGACAGGTTGCGGGAAGCGCTGATCAACCTCGATCACATCGACCAGACGATCCTGCTTTTCGATCCCGAGGCCGATTTAACGGAAGTGAAGGCGAAGCCACTGCCTCCGCGCCATGTTGCCTTCAAGGGGCAGGTTACGCGCTCCATACTGCATATGCTTCGGACAACGGGCGATGCGCTGGATAGCAAGGCTATAACACTTCGCCTAATGGCCGAGCGCGAGCTCAATGCGGCCGATGTCAGACTGCTGAAGACGATACAGAAGAGGGTAGGCGCGGCCCTGAGGAATTTGCGTGACCGAGAACTGCTGGTTTCACGTCAAGGCGAGAAAGGTCTGCTGTTGTGGTCTTTGAGAGCAACGAATGCTGAATGATCTACGTGGCAGCGTCCAGCGTGCCCGCGGCCACGATGTTATGGAACTCGGCGAGGATCTCAGGATGCTTGTCTTGGACATAGGCCGATATCGCATCGTTCGCGATGAGGCGTTCGACATAGCGCGATGCCAGGACGAGATGGAGGACATCGTCGCCGAATGTGGCTTCGACTGCCCGGAAGTCCTTGTTTAGGGATTCGAGCTCCCGTTCCATCCGCGCCATCTGTTCGGGCGTAACGCCCTTTACCCTCTTCGGCCGTTCAGGCCTGGCGAGGTCTTCCTGTCTGGTCGCTGCGAGGATGGCCTTCGCATAGGTGGCGGTGAAATTGTTCATCGATGCCATCAGCTCAGCGGTGGCGAACTGCCGCTCCGGCTTCATCCTGCGCAAGGTATCGAAGACCTGCGGATTGACTGGGCGATCCTTCAGGATGTCGACCGCTTCTGGAGCGATGCCGTCCAGCAGCTTGCTCCGGCGTTGGACCAGCTTCGCATCGATCCCGAGCGCGGCGGCGATCATGCTGGCAGGAACGCCGCGATCGAGCGCCCGCTGGATCATGTAATGTTCCTGGACGGTCGCAAGCCGGTTCACCCGCTTGTTGTAGGTGAAGGCCTCGTCGTCATCGGCGATGATGCATGGCGCGGTCGCTTTTCCCTCTTCCATGATGGCATGCAGCCGCAGATGCCCATCCAGTAGCAAGTGTCGACCCGAGGAGTCCGCCTTGGTTACCGCGAGTGGCTCGATTACTCCTATTTTCTTTATGGAGGTTGCGATCCTCGCATATTTCCTCGAGCCGGTTATGCGTGCCGTCATGGGCCGCAACGGCAGCAGGCTTTCCACGGGAAGGTCGAGCACCTTCTGTTCGAACGATATACGTATTGCTTCGCTCATCTCATGCCTCCGCGAGGCCGAGTCGTTCAGCGATTGGCTGCGGTAGAGTGGTCATTCCTTCGGCTCGCAAGAGCGCGACGAAATGATCCTCGGCCAGTAGGCGACCCATCGCCGAAGTGATGAACGCAAGGCGCCCTTGTGCCAGTCCTGCTTTCTTGAGCAACTGGCGTTGCCGATCGACTTCCTTCTGATAGGCGCGTACCAGTGCCGCGGAGGTCGGAGCGGCGGTTCGCGGCTTGCCGGTCCTGATGCTCTTGATGCCTTTACCGATCAGATTGCGGTCATCGACTATACGGCGGATGGCGAGGATCTGATCGCCCGGAAGGCTTCCGTTCTCGTAGGCCTCGGTCAGCGCGCGCTGCACGTCCTCGTCGTCGGCCTTGGATATCTCGGCGGCGATCGTGTGCGGGATAATGCCGCGCTCGACGGCATCGAGCAGGCGTTCCTCTCCCCGTTCGAGCAGGCCGACGATCGAATGCACATATTCTGCACTGAAACCGATCTTCTCACCGATTGCAGAATGCGTGTAGCCCTGCTCGCGTAGACGTCCGACCTCCCGGATGAGTTCGAGTGGTGAAAGATTTCGCCGGGCGAGGTTCTCGACCAGGCTCATGACGAAGCATTCCTCGCGGGTCGCATCGACGATCATTGCGGGGATCATGGATTGGCCGAGCTTCTCGAAGGCTTCCTTCCGCCCTTGCCCACAGACGAGTTCGTAGCCGTTGCCAACTTCCGCTCTGCGGACCGTGATCGGGCGTTTCAGTCCGACCTTCGCTATGCTGTCGACCAGTTCTTCGAAGATGCGCTTGTTGCGCGCCCTCGGATTGAGGACCTCTATCGTTTTGATCGGAATGCTGATGATCTCGCCGTTCATGCTGCCCGTCCGATCGGGTGGCGCCTGAGCATGTGATATAGAGGATCGAGATCGTCGGTGCGATACGCGTCCAGAGCGATGCCGTTCTCCTCGCCCATCCGCATCGTTGCCAGTCGCCCGACGTCGAGCCACGGCAGGAGGTAATAGTCGCGGACGGTTCGGTTATCCGGGTTCATCCTGACGGCGAGAGTGATGTCGGGTCGGTGCCTGCTATCGAAGCGCAGCTTCCAGCGAAGCGAACCGGCAGCGGTTTCGGTACAACGGATCATGACGAGCGAGATTGATATCTCACCGTTGGCCACGATGATATCGGTCTGGGGATCGACCTCAATGCCTATGGCCATTTCGCGGATGCGCTCGACTGTATGTTCGAACGCATCACGCTGCAGAAGCCGCAGCACACGGTTGGTCTCGAGGTAGCGATAGTCGCGATCGGGCGTATAGCCGATCAGCTGGTATGCCCGCACGAGGCTGCCGAACCTATGCCGATACGCGGCAGTGGATGGCATCTCGTCGTCTTCGTCGATCAACAGCCCCGATAGTTCACCTCTCGATGCCAAGAGGTTCGACAGCATGGCGAGCAGCTCGTCGTCGGTGAAGCGCCGCGCCCGCGCAGCTAGGATCGCCTGTGCCGCATCGAACAGCTCGCGATCGATGATTGCTGCGAATGCACCGTCCCCTCGCACCCACATCTCCGGCTCGTTGACGACCCGTTTGCGCTTCAGCTTATTGGATATGCGGTTGTAGACGTTGTTCCCGATGTATTTCTCGTTGATGAGGATCTGCCGAACCGTTGCCCTGGTCCATGTGCGCCCGAGGTCGGTAGTGACGCCTTCGTGGTTCAGTATCTCGGCGATCTCGCGTTCGGAGTGGCGCTGCAGAACGAACATGCGGTAGATCCGTTCAACGATCCTGACCTCGTCTTCCGGGCCCGGGACGAGAATCACCCGATCCGTCTGAAGGCTTTTGTGCTCGCCGCGTGCGAGAGGGGCCTTCGGTTCGTCCCGCTCGTTCACGAGATGGCGACGCAAACCATAACCAGCGGGGCCTCCCTGACGGTAACCGAGCCGGATCAGGCGGCATTGTCCCGTAAAAACCTTGGCAGAGAGTTCGCGGCTGTATTCTCCTGCCATCGCCCGCTTGATGTTTTTCATGACAGTGGACGGCAGGCTGCCGTCGTTGTCGAACTGCTCTGCGCAGTAATGGATGTTGATGCCGCGCTCGCGGCAGATGAATTCGTAGTATGCGCTTTCGTCGGCATCCTGGAAGCGGCCCCACCGACTAATGTCGTAGACGAGGATAGCCTCGTAATCGGCACGCCCTTGTTGGACATCGTCGATGAGGCGCTTGAGCGAATCCCGTCCTGCGATGCTGAGGCCGCTGCGTCCTTCGTCGGCATAGGTCCTGACGATCTCGAAATTCCGTCGCGCGGCGTAGGCTTCGATGATCTCGGCCTGGTTCTCGGTCGAATAGCGCTGATGGTCTGTAGACATGCGCACGTATTGCGCTGCCCTTGTCTTCGTCTTTTTTCCTTCTGCTTCCATCTTGCCTGGCACCGGGTCTAGTGAGTCGGGCATTTCTCCCGATGAACCCGTTCGGCATAAGGGGAGTATGGTGGAATGTCTTTTTCGACGGATGACCGAAAACTTCGCGGTGAAAACGGAAATCGGTTTCCGATCGATCCCGCTGCGGAAACGGGAGCGTTGCTGGCGGAGGTGGTGGCAGAGGCTTTGAAGGCGGACTTCGGCACCATACCATCCCATGTGAAGCATCTGGCGCGTCTGACCGGAACCAATGAACGGACGGTCCACAACTGGCTGCTGGCTCGCAATGGACCCAGTGGCACGGCGCTCGTCGTCCTCATGCGTCACTCGGATGCGGTGACCGAGGCTGTTCTTGCGTTAGCAAATCGCAACGAACATTCCGCGGCGATCAGACTTATGAAGATGAAGAACATTGTTCGCACCAAGGCGCTGGAGCTCGTAGAGTGTCTGGGTCCAGTATGAAGCTTTTACTGGGAGAGGCTCTGCGTCCAAAGACATGGATTGTGAGCGCTTAGCTGTCCTGCCCTTCTCCACGACCCGATCCTGCACGATCAATCCTTTGTCTTGATCAGCTTTTCGAGCTTCGGCTTGTCGATGTTCACGCCGAGTGGCTTTACCACATCCTGCGCTGCCTCGAGCATGATAGTGCGGTTTTCCTTGTCCCAGTGTGCCCAGAACAGTCGCGAGAGATAGTGGCTTGCGATTGTGTAGCGAAGGAAGCTGGCGCGCGGCAGAGCCTTCATGCTTTCCTTCAGGAACTTCCTGCCGCTCTTGGGCATCAGGTCGACCATCCAGGATGCCTTTATCAACGTCTCCAGCTTGCCTTCGACCTCCGACTTGTCGACGCTCATGTAAAGGGCCGGGTGCCGGGCCTGTTCCGCAAGATATCCGAATATTTGCCGAATGGGCTGCGCGAGGATTGCGTATTCCATCACGTCGATGATGCTTCCGACGAACCTACGCCGATCGTCGATCTCATCTGGGAAATCTGTAGCGTTCAAGGCCTCGTCGGTGGTCAGATTCTCCTTCATCTTGTCGAAGTCAATTTCGAGGTTGATGCGACTCCACTCGTCCAGCGCGACTGCCGCACCATCGACCACCTTGGCGCTGAGGTCACGCTTCTCCTTTGCCTCGAGATGCTCGGCTCCCTGACCCAGCAGGACGACCGCTCTGGTCCACGCTGCACCAAGCCTGTCCAGATTCTCAAAGCGCTTACTGACGGCCTCGTCGTCATCGTCGGCGAACTGCTTGCCCGCTTCCTCGCGGACCTGTTCGGACACGTCCAGCATCTGCTGCTTCTGCTCGGCGTTGCGCGACCCTTCGCGCACCGCCTTCGCGGCGTTCTTGAGCCGCTCTCTCATCCTATCGGTGGCCTCGGTGCGCCTGATTGCAATCGGCGAGATCTCTTCAGAAAGCATGATGTTGTCGCCGGGATTTAGCTTCTTCAGATCGTCCGTGGCGGCCTTCAGCGTTTCGATGACGGCCTGCACTATCTCGTCGGACGCTCCGATCTCTGCGTAGAGTTCGAAGGCCGGATAGTCGAATGGCTCGGCCATCTGGAAGTAGCGCGATGCCAGGCTGGGATGATCATGCAGTTCTTGAGCGAGAAGGTAGGATTCGATGAAGGGCAGCGATATCTGCGCGCGCCCCTGTTCGAAGTGCATGATGCCATTGTCGACGAAATCGTTGACGAACTGCAATGGCTTGATCTGAAAGTCGTGCCTATCGGCAAATTCCTTGGCGAACGTGACCAGTTCGGCTTCATCGAAATTACGCTTCTCCAAGCGCATTTCTACGACGAGCTTGCGCAGGAACCTCTCGCGCGTGGTGCGGCCGAGATTTATGTCGGCTTGATCACCAGCGACGAGGAAGGTCAGGAAACCCACCACGGCCAGCTGGATCAGCTCGGACCGGCGATTGGCGTTGAGCAATGCCGTGAGCGTCTCCTTCGGGATCCCGGCGAAGTAGGTGGGATGGGCATCCAGACGGAAGTTGTCGAAGGTCTTGTAGAGCCTGTTTGCGATCACTTCGGATTCCTGGCAGCCCATCTGGAAGTTCTTCTCGAGGAAGAGCGCTATCTCCAGAAAAGAGACCTTTCCGGCGTCGTATGGAGCCGCAGCGGAACGGTTCATGAACGACGTCTCGCCGATCAGAGCGTCATCGCCGCGGCTCACGAATAGGAACCGGGCATCGGGATACATGTCGCACTGCTCGAGAATGGTGTCGATCCTGTGCTTTGACGAAAAGGGCATATTCTCGACGACGAAAACCATCTTGACGCCATCCGTCTGCTTCAGCTTGTCGAGGTCGACCGCCGCCGCGCTCGCGAAGGTATCCTGCTTGCCGCGGATGGCATCGCCGTCGATGACGATCGGGACGGCCTGGAGACCGTCGATCTCGCAGGTGAGAAGGTCCGCGGCGACCACCCAGGGCAGGCTCTTGTCGGGATAGGAACGTGGAATGTTGATCAGCGTGCGTTCGCGCGTCTTGAGCACCTCGCGCACGTCGATCGCCTCCTGCTGCGCATCGACTGGATCGCCCGATTGAGGCGTCTTTCGAATACGCGGGACAGGTAGGCGATACCCCTTCTCCTGCAGCTTGTATTCGGGAGACAGACGTCTGAGAGTCTCATCGATCTCCGCCTCGATCGTCTGCATGACCTGCTTCAGAGGAACGTCCGTTTCATCCTCGACCCCCAGGTCGAGAAGGTCGTCTCCGGATCCGCGCAGCTCGAGAAGGGCGCGTTGGAAGTAAGGGTTGGCAGTGATGTTGAGGTGCAGGAAACTCGCTGCATTTGCCGCCGCCAATTTCCTTACTGTGCCCTTGGTTGCTTCTTCCAGCTTGGTCTTGTTGCCGTCCGCGTAGTCGGAGATACCGCGGATCGTCATCGCGGGTTTGTCGTCACGGAATTTCGCTTGCGAGAACACACCTCCTGACTCGGTCTCGATCGCGAGAAGTGCACGTTCGACACCCTTCAGCTTCTTGTTGTAGAGCGCGCTCTTGTCGACCATTCCACATACGATCGTGCCGTCCTTGGTGGTCGTCCTTCCAATTTGTTCAAAGGTCTCGCCGCGGCTGGGGACCTCATCGGGTATGCCCTTCGTTGCGATCGCCTCTCGCTCCTGCTGCCAAGCGTCATACACGGGAATGAGCTGCGGTTGCGTTCGCATGAAGTTGAACGCCCGCGTGAAGCGCGTCGGCGTCGAATAGTGGGTGGGCGAGAACTCGATATCGAGAGCCTTGCCGTCGTCGATGTCCACCACCTTGTTGTTGTCGAGTACGTCAGCAATGTGTCCGCTGTAGCAGACGTCGGCGAGATCGAGATCATTGCTGATCCCGCCAGCGATCCCGAGGCACACCGTAAGGCCGATATCGAAGTGCTCGTGCAGATATTGCGTGGCGTTCGTGGCATGACGGTTGCCCATCGACGACTGCTGAATGACGATCATGCGCACGTCCGCATGGCCACTCTCGACTACATGGCACCAGACCGTATCGGTTCCTCTGTTCTCGGTGGGCGGGAACTGATTGATCAGTTGGAGCAACTCGTCCTCGAGGGGCACCACGAGGCCGATGTCGAAATAATCGCGATTGTTGGGCTTATCGTTCATGCTCTGATCTTATCCACCAGCTTTTGCTCAGGCAATCGTTCCGTTATTGTTCTGCTCAGCTAGTTTAGGCCGCGTCCTTGTCCTCGTTGGCCAGCCGGCGCGCGCGGCGGAAAAAATGGCGGGTGATCTGCTCACGCACCTTGGGATCGGTCAGCATCGCGCTCTTCATCTCGTTGTCGCGCTGGAACGAACGCACGGAGCCGCGGAAGAACATCTCGGCGAAGGCCTTGTAGACGACGTCATCGGGGTTGTTGCGGAGCATCTCGACGAGATCCTCGGTCATGATCTCCTCGTTGACGGCCTCGTAGCGCACGAAGTCGGCGTCGGTGAACTCTGTCCCGTGCCGATCGTTGAACGAGGACACGATCTCCGACAGCGAGCGCTGCTCCTCTTCCGTATAGGGCTTGGCGCCAAATTCGCTTATCGGGCTGAGCTTCGCCCCTGCTTCGGGAGCGAGCGAGGCGGAACCCTTTTCCTTCTCTTTCAGCGTAACGGCCTGTAATCGCACCATGTCGTCGGTGATCTCGATGTCCCCTGGGATTTCTCGATCCGGCAGCAGTCGGTTGAGCCAGGTGCCGTAGGAGTAGAGCTTCTCCAGATCGGTGTCGCCCAAAGCCATGATCTGGCTGAGGAAGCTGTAGAAGCGCAGATAGCTCTTCACCACCTGCCGGAACTCCTCCTGTTCCTCCTCGTCCTCGTTGTCGAACCGCATGACAGCCTCGCGGACGATGCCTTCCAGTTTCGCCCGGTCGTGGCCATCGAGTTCGGATCGGTAATAGGTCTCGGCGAAGCGTTCGACCTCCGCATCGTGGATGATGCCGAACTCGTGCATGCGGCGTTCGAGCGTGTAGATCTGGTTGGGGTCGGAGTTCGCCTCCAGGCTGGTTTCGCCGTAGAAGGGTTCGAACGCGGTCTGGATGTCCTCGATCGTGTTCTGGAAGTCGAGCACGTAGGTGCGCCGCTTGTCCGGATAGATGCGATTGAGGCGTGAGAGCGTCTGCACAGCCTGTAGTCCGGCGAGCTTGCGGTCGAGATACATCGCGACGAGCTTGGGCTGATCGAAACCGGTCTGATATTTTTCGGCGACGATGAGCACCTTATACTGGTCGCCGTCGAAGCGTTTTGGCAGTTCCGTTTCGGCGAAGCCGTTGAGTTCCGCTTCGGTGTAGGTCTCGCCGTCGATGCGCAGGGGCCCCGAGAAGGCGACCAGAGCTTTGAGGCCATCGTATCCGTTGGCGTCGATGTAGCCCTGTAGGCGTCGGTAGTAGTTGAAGGCATGCTCGCGGCTCTGCGTGACGATCATGGCCTTGCCCTGACCGTCCAGTTCACGGGCGACGTGACGGCGGAAGTGCTCGACGATGACCTCGACCTTCTGGTCGATGGCCGCGGGGTGGAGTGATGCGAACCTGGCGATGCGCCGGCGACTGCGCTTGGTGTCGAGGTCGGGATCGTCCTCGATCGCCTTCTCCAGCTGGTAGTAGGCCTTGTAGGTCATGTAGTTCTGCAGCACGTCGAGGATGAAGCCCTCCTCGATCGCCTGCCGCATGGAATAGAGGTGGAAAGGTTCGGGCGTGTCCTCAGATCCCTTGCGGCCGAAGCGTTCGAGCGTCGCGGTGCGCGGTGTCGCCGTAAACGCGAAGTAGCTGATGTTGGGCTGGGGACCGCGCGCTTCCTGATAGGCCGCGACGACGTCCTCGAAGGTCTCCGCCGTCCCTTCGCCGTCTCGCGACAACGCCTCCGACATGGCCTGGGCGCTCTTGCCCGACTGGCTGCCGTGCGCCTCGTCTATGATGACGGCGAACTTGCGACCGGCCTGGCCCGTGATGGTGCTGAGGTGGTCGGTCGAGAACTTCTGGATGGTCGTGACGATGATGCGCGCGCCGCTGTCGAGGGCGGCCTTGAGCTGCTTGGATGTGCCGTCGATGATCTTCACCACGCCCGGTGTCTGGGCGAGCTTCTGGACGGTGTTCTGGAGCTGGCGGTCAAGGACGAGACGGTCGCTCACGATGATGGCCGTGTCGAACAAGGGCGCATCGTTCTCGTCGTGGAGCGTGATGACGCGGTGTGCCGTCCAGGCGATCGTGTTCGTCTTGCCCGAACCTGCTGAGTGCTGGACTAGGTAGTTGCGGCCCGTGCCGTGCTGACGGGCGTCGGCCATCATGCGCCGGACGGCATCGAGCTGCTGGAAGCGTGGGAAGATCATCGTCTCGCGTTTGTCCAGCGATCCGTCCGGCAGGAACACCTCCTCGGTCTCGAGGTGCAGAAGATTGCCGATGATGTCGAGCAGCATCTCGCGCGAGAGGACGGCGCGACCCTCGGGTTGGTCCGCCCAAATGTATGCGGTGCGGTGTTCCCCTGCGATGTCGGGGTTGCCGGCTCCCTTGTCTCGGCCGCGGTTGAATGGGAGGAAGCGGGTCTTCCCGTTCATGAGTCTTGTCGTCATCGAGACGTTGGAGGTGTCCATGGCGAAGTGAACGAGCGCGCCGCGCTTGAAGGTCAGCAGCGGTTCGTTGGCAGGAGAACGATCCTTGCGATACTGTTTCTCGGCGTGCCGAAAGGTGGATCCGGTGAGTTCGTTCTTCAGCTCGAAGGTCGCGACCGGGATGCCGTTGACGAAGATCACGACGTCGATCGCGTTCTCATTGCGGCGGCTGTAATGGACCTGTCGCGTGACAGAGAAAATGTTGGCTTCGTAGCGAGCCTGGAGAGCAGGGTTGACGTTCGAGGCCGGCTGGAAGGCACATAGGACGAACTTGATGCCCGGCACGATCTTGATGCCCTGCCGCAGCACCGGCAGGGTGCCCGAACGCTTGAGGTTGGCGGCGACCTGGGTCAGGAATTCCTTCTCGGCGGAAGTGCCGTAATGGCTTTCCAGCTTCTCCCATTCTTCGGGCTGCGTCGCCTTCACGAATTCGACGGTCAGCTGCGGATCCAGCGCTAAATCGCGATCGTAGTCTGCGTCGCTACGCAGCCGATAGCCTTGGTGCTCGACGAGCTCGTCGACCATGTGCTGTTCGAGCACGTCTTCGAGATGGATCTTCGACGATTTATGAGGCTTTCTCATTGTCGCGCATCCCCGTCAGTTCCAGTGGTAAAAGCTTCTTTGGTATCTGGCTGACGTCCCCCAATTTCCTCTACGACCGTAGAGGCTTTTCGAACCCATAAGGAATGGAGTAGAGAGTCGGGCATGGCGACTTGGGCAGCCCGGTTTCCTCCGACAATGGAGATCAGCGCGTCACATTCATCGATTCCAGTCCTGATACGTTCGGTAATAGACTGCTGTTCGTTTCGAGGCGGAACGCTGATCCAGTCATTTGGAAAGTCTGCAAACGATATGGATTGCCGAACCCCGCTGCCGAGCGAATAGTAATACTTGCAGAGGTCAAGTGCGTAGAGAAAATAATACCAGTATTCGGGGATGTCGGATTGTCGGCAGGTCACGGCATCGTACGCCGAAGTTATGATGCCTCGTTCTGTGACCAGACCCTGCCGCAAACTTTTCTTGTCGTTCTGGAGATCCGTCAATCTCAAGACGATATCGCCGGGCTCGACGATCTGGTAGCCCTCATAGGATTCTGGGACGAGCCCTTCGCTGCTTTCGATGTCGCGCCGCACTATCCGCCCATAGCTGAGCGACAACAGGTTCTTTTCTACCATGCCAGCGTTGAGGTTGCCCTTCTTCAGCCGGAGGACATGCTTGACCTTGGTGACTTCCCAATGAGACGGCGGTGCCTCCCCAAATACGGTTTCTTGCAACGTCATTTCGAGATCACCTTCGTCAGAAGTTCTGCGAGATTGTCTTCCATGGCTGCTATGTTGGCATTCACGTCGGACAGGGTCGGCGGGCGTTCGAATTTGGCGAACAAGGTGTTGTAGGGAACGGAGTAGCCGAGGCGGCCGACTTTTTTGTCGGTCCGATCGATGTATTTCGTGTCAACCCACGCGCCCGGAGCGAATGGCTCAACCTCTTCAGCAAAAAATTCTTCCCACTTCCTGTCGATCGGCACGCGCTCGAAGTATTGCAGTAGCTTGTCGGGTTCGGGGTTCCCATTGCCGTTACGAATGACTTCCGCGCCAGGATCTAGCTCGCCGAAAGACTCTTCGATAGCTGACCTGAGGGGGGCTGAAATCTTGAATCCTTTTTCGGACATCGTGCTTGCCACCTTGGCATGAAATGCGTTGCCGTCTGACCAGGTTTCGCCGAAGCTCGGATCACCTAGGATGCTGAGCAACAGGTCTTTGACAGGCTGCTGCATGAGATTGAACGGCTTTGATTCGGAAAGACGAGTGATTCCACCCTCATCGACGCGGAAACGCCGTCTCTTCGGTTGTTGAATTTTGATCAGCCGGTAGGCGAAGGACTTGACTGGAAATACCTCTGCGAAATGACTCCCTTCGGCAGAGAAGCCATCGACGAACGCGTTGATAATCTTCGCTCGGGCATCATCTGTGATGAAGTTGGCTTTGTCACCTAGACTTTTTCTTAGAGGCTCGCAGAATTCTTCCGAAGATGCGTCGATGATCAGCACTTTATTGCGTTGAATGGTCGGCTTACGGTTGTTTAGTATCCAAATGAATGTCTGGATGCCGGTATTATAGAAAAGATCGGGCGGAAGAGCTATTATTGCGGTGACATAGTCTTTTTCGAACAGCCAGCGTCTGATTTCACTTTCACCAGAGCCGGCATCACCAGTCCCCATTGGAGCGCCGTTCATGACGATGCCGATCTGCGAGCCCTGCTCGTCGTCGCGCATCTTGGCGACCATGTGTTGCAGGAATAGCAACTGCCCGTCGGAGATGCGCGGAAGGCCAGCGCCGAAGCGTCCGTCGTCGCCCAATTCCTTCCACTCCTCCTTAACGGCGCCGGCCGACGCCTTCCAGTCGACGCCGTAGGGCGGATTGGACATCATCCAGTGAAACTTCTGGCCGCGGTGCTGGTCATTGGCGAGCGTGTCGCCAAAGGCGATCTGCTCCGGGTCGTGACCGGTGATCAACATGTCCGAGCGGCAGATCGCGTAGGATTCCTTGTTCTGCTCCTGCCCGTAGAGTTCGACGCGCACGCCCTCGTTCATCGCCTTGATCTCGGCTTCGGCGATCGCGAGGATGCCGCCCGTGCCACACGCCGGATCGTAGACGGTGCGGATGAGACCGCGACCGGTGAGCGCCTTGTCGTTGGCGATGAGCAGGTCGACGATCAGATGGACGACCTCGCGCGGCGTGAAGTGTTCGCCGGCCGTCTCGTTCGACTGCTCCGAGAAGCGACGGATCAGCTCCTCGAAGACGTATCCCATCTCGAGGTTGGACACCTCGGACGGGCTCAGGTCGACGTCGGTGAACTGCTCGAACACGTCCCACAGGATGTCGTGGTCCTTCAGTTCCTTAAGCTGCTCGAGGAACTTGAACTTGTCGATGAAGATGTCGCGCATGTTGGCCGAGAAGCCCGTGATGTAGGCGACGAGGTTGTCGTGCAGATCAGCCGGGTTCTGACCCTTGATCTTGGCGAACGTGAGGGGTGACAGGTTGTAGACCTTCCCCGCCTTGGCGACGTCGAAGAGCAGCAGATCGCGTGTGTCCTCGTCGATGCCTTCGGGCAGGGAGTCCGCCATCTCGATGGTCGCGTCCTGCGTCGCCGAGAGCAGACAGTCGAGGCGGCGCAGGACAAAGAACGGCAGGATGACCTTGCCGTAGTCATGCGCCTTGAACTTCCCCCTGAGCGTGTCTGCGGTGCCCCAGATGAAGTTCGCGAGTTCGCGGACCTTGTTGTTCTGCATCGAAGTCTTTCCCTGATTTGGGGAGCTTATAGGATGCGTGGTGCGTGACAGCCAAGCACGGCTTTCGGCGCCGCGCTCGCGGCGTCCGGAGGCTTTCTCCGACATTAGGTTCTCCGATTATCATTAAGATGGTGACGGCTGCTATCGTCAGAGCCGATCGTGCCTGCTTCCGAGGGTGCAGGTTCAGATCATCGCGGGTGCGTCTTTCTCACCCGATGAAGACCAATGGACGATTTGGAGACCATGCGGTGTCTGACCATTTCGTATTCGACATGAGCGATTAACACGATGTTAGCTATGTTGGCTCAAGGCATGACGAATGCCGAAGATGCTCAGCGAAGATATGAAATGGATGCGTGATCACCCGCTGGTCACGGGACTGATCATCCTGTTCGTCATCGTGTCCGCATGGCTTTTCTGGGGTGCGACTTCCTCGACCGATCAAGCGTATGATAGGATGGCAGCTTCCAGGCACACCGCCTTGGATGAGCCGTCACAGGTTCTGGAAGCCGACGACGCCGAACGCCAGATCAAAGAACGCCGCAAGGCCTACGTTCGTTATGACGCCTCCCAAGATCGCGTCATACTCCCACCGTCGCGTGAGGAGCGCCTCGCGACCGATAGTAGCCCATCCGAACAGGAATGGGCCGATCGTCAGTCCGAATATGAAGGCCGCACTTGTCAGGACGCTCCACTGGATGCGGAATATTCCGATCTTTGTGCGCAATGGGCGAGTGTCTCCGCCACCCGATATGGAAATAGGATCGGAGCCGAGAACTACCGTGTATCCTCCTTCGCCGCGATCGTCAGTGGCCTGGCGCTCATCGCTACCGTGCTGGCCGTGGCTATCGCGGCTCTGGCCGCCCGGGACGCGAGCAAGGCCGTCAAGTTGATGAAGGAGGGAATGGTTCCGTTCCTTACCGTGCGCCCTGGTGGTATATCTGGTGTCGGTAAGATGAAGCTGATCAACGCCGGCACGGGAGTCGCGACCGGAGCTTTCGTCAAGGTTGGGAATGCGGAACTGCCCTTGCGCCGCCGCGTCCTGCAGGCTGGGGAAGAATTCCAGATTACTCACTCGGCGATAGCCGCCACGAACGGGGAACTGCAGGTCGTTCTGCGATACAATGACGGATCCGGCGAGGGCATCGAGCGCCGAGAACGCTTTCGGCACGCTTCTGGAAAATGGGTCCAGATCGATTGATGCGTTTGCCGAAATAGCGGGCGTCAATGTAAGCAGCAGAGCAACAATTAACTTTTCCATATCTCTTCTCCTTCCGGTGGTCGCCCACCGTCGGGATCCAGAAATGTGGCCCTAGTGGGCTGTCAGTCGTCGTTGTCGTTAATGCCGAGAGCTCTCAGCACGTCGTGATTGCGATCGTTCTCGCGCCGTGGCCCCGATGCCTGCCAATAGCCGGCGAAGGTTCGCGAGGGCGGCAGGCCCATTGCGGCGCGGATCAGCTTCTGTACCTTGGAGCGGTCGTCCAGCCGCCTGTTTTCTTCCCGCCAGGCACCGTCGGCGGCGTAGAAATCGAGATAGTCGCCGGCGATATGATGATGGACACCGATCTCGGCCCGTCTCATCCGGGAGAATGCGCTCTCGGCACCATTGGTGTGGAAACCCTCGTCGGTGCAGAATTCCTTCTTGTGGTTTACACGCTGCAGGCTGTGGCTGGCGTAGAGCGGCTCCCATCCCGATCCCTCGTCGGCGAGGATAGTCGCGCTGCGATCGACGCTTTCGGTGATCCAGGACACGGCCTGCCTTTCGCTCTTGAACGTGCGCGTCAGGAGGCGTCCCTGACCGCCGCGTTCGCGTAGCAGCACGACGCATTGGCGCTTGCGTCCATTGACGGGGATCCGCCGACGGTCGATGCGCTCGTCCTTCTTGTTGGCCTGCTTGAGATAGCCGCCGAAGTAGGCACCGTCGATCTCGACCTCGCCCACGAGGTGAACGTCCTCCTGATCGAGGAACATGACCTCCCGGAGCTTGTCGGTCAGCACCCAGACGGTCTTGTAGTCATGATCGTAGTCGTGGGACAGCCAGATCGAGGCCGCGCCCTTGGCGTGGACCGCCATGGCTCGCACGATGAACATGAGTTCCAGATAGGTGATCCGCTTGTGGGCGAACATCGTCCCGCTCGTGATCGAGAAGAACTTGTGACACTCCGGGTTGGCGCATTTGTATCGCTTCTGCGACTTGATGTTGTAGATCCGCTGGGAACCGCAGTCGGGGCAGGTCGGATTTCCATCAGGCCATCGCGCGCGAAGAAAGAACTCCCGGCAACCATCTTCGCCCATCTTGAAGACGTCGTGGATGCTCAGCGTGCGGCTCGCAGGGTTTTTCAGCCAATGGAGGCCCTGCTTCTTGCGCTTGAATGATTTGGTTGCACGAGTGGCCATTGAGGTGTCATATACGACACCTCACACGACTATTCAATCTTAAAGTGCCGTATGCGACACCTGAGTTGCCGAATTCGCCTCCAGATCCTATAACCGACTCATGACACAGGCATGTGATGATGAATGGGAGCAGCTGGCGCGTAATCTGATTCGTGGCCAGTTGATGACGCGCGGGATGTCCTATGCCGCGCTCAGGGACGCTCTAGCCGGGATCGGCGTCGAGGACACCGAGGGTGCCATCAAGAGCAAGATGAGCCGCGGCAGGTTCAGCGCCGTGTTCTTCCTGCAGTGCATGACAGCGATCGGCGTGGATTGGCTTCAGTTGCCGGGTGCTCCGGATGGTCCCGGCGCGTTCGCGATTGGCAAGCATGGCGCACAGGCATTGGCGAAAAAATCACCAGGAGAAAATTAAGAAGCGGGAATGCCCGCGAGAATCTACAGGGGTCGGGTCGCCCACGCTCGTAAATGTGCTCCCAATAGGTCGATCTATATCTGATTCGGAAGGCACATTCCTGATAGAAATCAGACTCCTACCTCAGATTTGGTGCAATAACTCCGCCATACCGGAATTCCAGCGGCCCGTGCTCGATTCGCTCAGGCAGCCGCTCGAGACGGGCAAGGTCGATGTCGCGCGCGCCAATGCGCATGTCAGCTTTCCCGCGCGCGTTCAGCTGGTCGCGGCGATGAATCCGTGCCGCTGCGGCCATCTCGGCGATCCGGCGCTCGCCTGTTCGCGCGCGCCGCGCTGCGCCGCCGATTACCAGTCGCGCGTGTCCGGGCCGATGCTCGACCGGATCGATCTGCATGTCGAGGTCGATCCGGTCAGCGCGGCCGATCTCGCCCTTCCCCCGCCCGCCGAAGGCAGCGCTGAGGTCGCCGCACGCGTGCGCCGCGCGCGCGAACGCCAGACGGCGCGGTTCGCCGAGAGCGGCGCGCGCAGCAATGCCGAGCTGGATGGCGATGCCCTCGACCGCTTCGCGGAACCGGACGAGGCGGGGCGCAAGCTGCTGATGCAGGCGGCGGACGCGATGCGGCTGTCGGCGCGCGGCTATGTCAGGATGTTGCGCGTGGCGCGCACGGTCGCCGATCTGGCCGGAGCGGACGAGGTGGGCCGCATCCATATCGCCGAAGCGCTCAGCTATCGCCGACAGGCCCCCCGCGCCTAGCCTGCCCTTCGCTTCGTTATTGCGCGTAGGGCGTATTCTCGACCAGTTTGCGCGTGTAATCGGGCGCGCCGTCGTTCCACCAGACGGGGCCGCGTTCGCCCAGAGCGACCTTGGCTTCATGGACTGCGGCACGTGCCGTCTTCTCGGCCTCAGCATCGTCGGCGCGCTTGGCGGCAGCGACGGCGCGGCGGGCATCCATCAGGGCGTCGACCCAGCGTTGGCGCTCTTCCTCGCCCAGGGACGGGTCGGTGGCGCGCCACAATCGCCCGCGCACGATGATGTAGCGGCCATCGGACGTTCGCTCCGGGCCATCTGACGGCGTGTCGGATGGCGTTTCCCGCCTCAGGCCGCGCCTTTCAGATCTTCGAAATGGGCCCTATCGCCCCGCGCCACCGTCCCCTTGGATTTCGCCTGCGAGCCATCGGCGCGCTTGCCGACATTCGCCCGCTCGACCAGAGCCAGATCCTCCGGCCCGAGAATGCGGCCCTCCTGCGAAAGGATCGAGACCGGACCGATCGGCAGGCGATCCCGCTCGTCGACGAGGACCGGGTTCTCGACCACTTCGGCCCCGTATTTCTGGCCCCATTGGCGCAGCGCGATCATCGCCGGCAGCAGGTCCATACCCTTTTCGGTCAACCGATATTCGATCTTGCGCCGGTCTTCCGCCATCGGCTGACGTTCGAGGATGCCGTGTTCGACCAACCTGCCGAGCCGGTTGGACAGGATGTTGCGGGCGATACCCAGCTCGCTCAGGAATTCCTCGAAATGATGCAGGCCGTTGAAGCTCGCGCGCAGGATCATGAAGCTCCATCGCTCGCCCATGACTTCCAGCGCCATGGGCAGGCCGCATTCGGTCAGTTCGCGCAAGGGTTCCCGAATTTCGCCCATAGTGTCCTCGATCCGCTTGACAGCAAACACCTGTCCTAGCCCCGTTTCGCGCCGACGCAAAACGATCACATATTTCCAGTTGCAATTCGCAACCTTTCATTTTAGGTAGCGATTCGCAACTAGTTGCATATTGCAACTGGAAATAAAGGACCACTCTCATGGCTCAGATCGCTTCCCGCTCGAATCGGTTCGGCTTCGACACCGGTGCTCGTCTCACCGCCGCCACGCTGGCGCTCGGTTACACCTTCGCTGCTTTCGGTGCCGTGCTCTCGCCCGCGCCTGCCGCTGCCCAGTCTGGCGGCTTCTACGTCGCCGAGCTGGTCCAGCCGACCGAGGAAACGCGCACAGTCGCGAGCGGGGTTGCCTGGCGCTGTGCCGGATCGACCTGCGCGGCGCCCAAGGCGGCAAGCCGCCCTCTACGCGTCTGCCGCGAATTGCAGCGCAAGGTCGGCCCGGTCGCCAGCTTCACCGCCCATGGCGAAGCGCTCGATGCCGAGGATCTCGCCCGCTGCAACGGCTGATCCGCCACGCTTTACGAAACCCGCCCCCTCTCCATCGGGCGCGAAACCTGGCCCCGGCACTCCTCTCGTGAGGCGCCGGGGTCTCTTTATCTGCGCTTGAGCAGTCCGCGGGCCTCGAGATCGTGACGCAGCGCGCTCGCACCCGCGAAATGGTGCACCTGCCAGCCCAGCGCGCGCGCCGCCGCGACGTTCGCGGCATTGTCGTCGATGAAGAGCAGTTTTTCGGGATCGTGCCCGAATCGCCGCGCCGCAAGCGCGAAGATCGCGTCAGCGGGTTTGGCGATCCTTTCCTTGCCCGACACGACGATATCGCGGAACAGGTCGAAGATCGGGGCGGTGGGGCGAAATCCGTCCCAGAATTCCGCGCCGAAATTGGTGATGGCATAGAGCGGGATAGCGCGTTCGTGCAGCTCGCGCACGATCTCGAGGCTGCCGGGAACGGGCCCGGGAATGGTCTCGTTGAAGCGAGTCGCGTAGGCGTCGATCGCCCCGGCATAGTCGGGAAACTGCGCCTGCCGCTCGGGCACCATGTCGGCGAGCGGGCGGCCGGCATCGTGCTGAAAATGCCATTCTTCGGTCACGACCTCGGAGAGCAGGAAATTCAGCCGCTCTTCGTCATCGATCAGTTTTTCGAACAGGATGCGCAGGTCCCAGCGATAGAGGACCCGGCCCACATCGAACACGACCGCTTCAACCGCGCGGCCCATCTGCGATTCGCTCATTCCGCCCTCCAGACATGGCATCCAAATGCGAACGGCCCGCGCTCCACGAAGGAGGCGGGCCGGTCAATTATCGCAAGCGAGCCCGAAGGCTCACCGATTCGCTCAGCCCTGGCGGGCCTTGAAGCGGCGATTGGTCTTGTTGATGACGTAGGTACGACCGCGACGACGGATCACGCGGCAATCGCGGTGGCGGTTCTTCAGCGACTTGAGGCTGTTGCGGATCTTCATCGGTTCTCTCGAAATTGTGCGGCGCGCGGGCCGCTCTCAAAAACAAGCGCGCGCCGGAGATGGGCTCCGACGCGCGGATTTCAAGCGGGGCAGTTAGCGGGGCGAGCCCGCCGCGTCAATCGTTTAGCGCCGCCGCCTGATCCATGAGGCGGCGTTCCCACGCAAGCGCATGGCGCACGATCGTGTCGAGCTCGTCATGGCGCGGCTGCCAGGGAAGCGTCGCGCGCAGGCGCGAGGGATCGGAGATGAGCTTGGCCGGATCGCCGGCCCGTCGCGGCTCCATCCGCCGCTCGATCCGAATCCCGCTCACACGGTCGACCGCATCGAGCACGTCGAGCACGGAAAATCCGTGACCATACCCGCAATTCATCGTCAGCGAACGCCCCGGCTCCGCCATCAGGGCCTCCAAAGCCAAGACATGCGCGGCGGCGAGATCGCTGACATGGATGTAATCGCGCACGCCCGTGCCATCCTGCGTGTCGAAATCGGTCCCGAACACGCCGACCGCATCGCGCTGGCCGATGACCGCCTCGCACGCCACCTTGATAAGATGGGTCGCCCCTGCGGTCGATTGCCCGGCGCGCCCCTCCGGGTCCGCCCCCGCGACGTTGAAATAGCGCAGGACGCAATAATCAAAGCCATGCGCCGCGCTCGCATCGGCGAGCATCCGTTCGGTCATCAGCTTCGACCATCCGTAGGGATTGATCGGGATCTGCGGCGTATCCTCGGTCACCGCGTCCACATCGGGTGTCCCATAGGTCGCGGCGGTGGAACTGAAGAGGAACCGCGGCACGCCTGCCTTGAGCGCCGAAGCGATCAAAGCGCGGCTCTTGCCGGTGTTGTTGTCGTAATATTTGAGCGGATCGGACACCGATTCGGGCACCACCACCGAACCGGCGAAATGCATGATCGCGCCCCGGCCTCCGCCGATCCCCTGTTCGGCGCAAATCCGCGCCACCAAATCTCCATCGGCGATATCGCCTTCGTAGAACGGCACGCCCTCGGGCACGGCAGCGCGAAATCCGGTCACGAGATTGTCGATCACCGCAACCGGCCAGCCTGCATCCTGCAGAGCGAGCACGGCGTGACTGCCGATATAGCCTGCGCCGCCGGTCACCAGCACGGGCTCACGAGACGGATCGAGTCGCTCTGCGTTCATCGCCGCTTTGCTAGCACCATAAGCTCTGCAGAAACATCCCCGCAATTGGCCTGGCAGAAGCCTCCAGGACCCGCCGAACGCAGTGCGCGGGACATTGTAGCGCGCTCGGACGTTCTCCTCCCATATCCCCTATCTCGTTCTCCCCATTCGAAGGATCGCATGATGAAACGCCCCGCCGCCAAACCCCTGCTCACTGCCGCCATCCTCGGGTCCGCGCTCGCCCTGTCCGCCTGCGCCTCGACCCGCGTCAGCCCTGTCGAAGTCACCCGCTTCCTCGATCCCGCATCGCGCGCGCAGCTTGGCCAGGGCTCGATCTTCGTGACCGGGGTCGGCGGAGAGGACAGTCTCGAACTCGCGCCCTACAAGGCTGCGGTGGCGCGCGAACTCGCCCGTGTCGGCTATGGCGAGACGGCGCGCGCTGCGGCTGGCCAGATCGCCGAAGTCCGCGTGAGCCGCTACCAGCTCGGCCAGAACGGGCGGCGCAGCCCCGTCAATGTCGGCGTGGGAGGCTCGACCGGGACCTATGGCTCGGGCCTTGGCCTGGGCATCGGGATCAATCTTGGCGGCGGCGGCGGGCCGGAGATCGGCACCGAAATGGCCGTCGTCATCCGCGAAGCGCGCAGCGGCCGCGTGTTGTGGGAAGGCCGCGCCGACTTCACGGCATCGGAAAACTCGCCCCTTGCGGAACGCGCTGCCAGCGCCCAGACGGTCGCTGCCGCGCTGTTCAGTGATTTTCCCGGCAATAATGGTGAAACGAGAGAGGTCGAGGTTCCATAACGTGAGCGATATTCGCATCGATTCCGCATTCGACAGTGGCAATATCGAGGTTCTCTCGATCGATGGGGCGAGCGCCAAGCTGGCCATCCCGCTGGATGACCAGTCCGAATTCAAGCAGTGGTTCCACTTCCGCGTATCGGGCGCCGAAGGTCGCGAGCTGGAACTGAACATCACCGGCCTCAACGACAGCGCCTATCCCGGCGGCTGGCCCGAATACGACGCGGTGGTCTCGGAGGATCGCGATTATTGGGGTCGTGCGAAGTCGAGCTTCGACAAGGACGCCGATAACGGCACGCTGACGATCCGCTACACACCCGCCAGCGACGTCGCCTGGTTCGCCTATTTCGCGCCATATTCGATGGAGCGGCACCACGACCTCGTATCGGAAGCCGCGGCGAGCGAGGGGGTCTCCCACCGCACGCTCGGCTCCTCGCTCGATGGCCAGCCGATCGACTGCCTCAGCATGGGCGATGGCAAAACGCAGGTCTGGCTCTATGCGCGTCAGCATCCGGGCGAGACGATGGCCGAATGGTGGATGGAAGGCGCGCTCGAAGTCCTCACCGACCCCGCCGACAGCGTCGGCCGCAATCTTCGGCAAAAATGCCGTTTCCACATCGTGCCGAACTGCAACCCCGACGGATCGCGCAACGGCAATCTGCGCGTCAACGGCGTGGGCGCGAACCTGAACCGCGAATGGGCCGAGCCGACCGCAGAACGCTCGCCCGAAGTGCTGGCGATCCGCAACGCGATGGACGAAACCGGCGTCGATTTCGCCATGGACGTTCACGGGGACGAAGCCATCCCGGTCGCGTTTCTGGCCGGGTTCGAAGGCATTCCGAGCTGGACCGACGAGCAGGGCGAGAAATATTATCGCTACGAGAGAATCCTCGACCGGCGCAGCCCCGATTTCCAGACCGAGCAGGGCTACGTCAAATCGAAACCAGGCACCGCGAACCTCTCGATGAGCACCAATCAGGTGGCCGAACGCTTCGGCGCATGCGCGATGACGCTGGAAATGCCGTACAAGGACAATCCCGCCAATCCCGAACCCGATCAAGGCTGGAGCCCGGAACGCTCGAAAATGCTGGCGCGCGATTGCCTCGCAAGCCTGCTCGAATGGTTGGAAACCGACGCCTGAGGGGCGCCTAGCCCACCATCGGTTCCAGCAGGTGGATCGTGCGGGCGGCGGCGTCGATTTCGACCTCGCCCCCGTGCGGCAGGCTGAGCTGGTTGGCCAGATGGCCGATATTCGCACCCACGAAAGCGGGAATGTTTAGCGGCGCGAGATGCGTGTCGAGCACCTCGTCGAGCGAGAAGCCGGCGTAATCGGGGTCGCTTGTCGCGCAGGAAGTGCACCGCCCGAATATTACGCCCGAAAGCCGCCCGAGCACGCCTGCGAGCGACAATTGCTGGAGCATCCGGTCGATCCGGTACTCCGCTTCGCCGATGTCTTCGAGGAAGAGCACCGCGCCGTCGAAATCGGGCATCCATGGCGTGCCCATCAGCGCGGTCAACACCGTGAGATTGCCGCCAAGCAGACGGCCGCGCGCACGCCCCTGTGTGATCGTGCGGCCGAGCGGTGCGGGCCGACCCGGTTCTTCGGCTGCCCCACCCAGCACCGGCGTCTCTCCGGTGAAAGCCAGCCGCCACAGGCTGTTCCAGCTATGCTCGGGCCACGAACTGGACGCATTGGGCGCATGCAGCGTCATGAAGCCCGCCCGTTCGGCGATGGCCAGATGCAGCGCCGTGATGTCGCTATACCCGATCACCAGTTTGGGATTGCGGCGGATCATGGTCCAGTCGAGCAGCGGCAGGATGCGCGCCGAGCCCCACCCGCCGCGAATCGCGAAGATCGCGCGGATGTCCGGGTCAGCGAACATCGTATTGAGGTCGCTCGCCCGCGCCGCATCGTCCCCGGCGAGATAGCCGGAGGTATCGGCGATATGCTTGCCGAGGCGGGGCACCAGACCCATTCCGCGAATTGTGAACAGCGAATCCGCGATCTGGCGCTCCGACACCGCACTCGCTGGCGCGACCAGCCCCACCGTGTCGCCCAGGCGCAGGCGTGGCGGCTTCCTGAGGCCCCGCGCCAAAGAAGGCGCGGGCAGGAGCGGGCTGGCCGCAAATGCCGCCAATCCGGCCAGCGCGGCGCGGCGCGTGGTCACGTCAGGCTCGCGGGCCCGAAAGCGTGGGGGAGCAGGTCGGACAGTTTCACGCGCTGAACCGTGTCCGGCCCCACACAGAGCACATCGGGATCGGTGCCCCCCAACTGGGCCAGTTCGTTCAGGACCTGGCGGCAGCGCCCGCACGGCGTGATCGGCATATCGCCCGGCCCCGTCACCGCCACGGCCTCCAACCCGCCACGCACGCCCTCCGCCATGGCCTTGGCCACAGCGACCGTTTCGGCACACAGGGCGAGGCCATAGCTCGCATTCTCGATATTGGTGCCGGTCGTCACGCTACCATCGGCAAAACGCAGGGCGGCGCCGACCGGGAACCGCGAATAGGGCGAATAGGACTGCTCCGCGGCCTCGCGGGCGGCGGAGATGAGATCGTCGTCTGTCATGGATCGGCTCGTATCGCGTCCCGCGCGGCTTGTCGAAGGTCTACGGCCTTATCGGTCTTCAGGGGCGCACGACCACCCAGCGCAGCGGACCTTCCGCCGCCTCGGTCTGCAATTCGCCATTGGCGGTCCATAACAGCCAGGGCCGACCGCCATAATCGGGTTCGAACCAGTCCCGCTCCAGCCACAGATTGCGCTCGATCCGCGCGGCGATTCCGTATCGCTCCTCGAATTGCGGCGAAATCTTCAGGATCAGGGGCTGTCCCGCATGAGCCTCGATCTGGTTGACCAGCGTCATCAGCTCGCTCTGGATCGCGGCGCGGCTGACGCGTTCGGGGCAATCTTCCGAGGTCCGCTCCAATGCGAGCACAGGGGGCAGCATGTCGGCATCGCGCGGCACCATGGTGACGAAATTGGCCGATTGCCCGTCGGCTGCCACGCAGGGGTCGAATATGTGGACTGCCCCCACCTGCAGGCCGGCCTGCCGTGCCGCATCGACATTGTCGGGAAAGGCGCGATCCTGGGTGCGGGCGCCCTCGCTCGCTTCGAGATAGACGAAATTCGCGCCCAGCCCGCTCAACGTCGCGAAGGCAACTGCCCCGTCCCGCGCGCCGACCAAGGCGCCCTGGTCGGGCCATTCCGCCTCGTCCGGGCGCCAGCTGCGCGCTTCCCACCAGCCCCACGCTCCGGCGATTACCGCCAGCAGCACAAGCACCGCGAGCGCGTGGGCGAAGCGGCTCGTGCCCCCCTTGCGGCTGGAGCGAGTGCGTCTGGCCCCGGTACGGCCGGGCCGCCTGCGAGATGCGCGCGCCATCCGCTCAGCCCTTGATGTGGAGGACGCAGATGAGCGTGAAGAGCCGCCGCGCGGTGGCGAAATCGGTGTCTATCTTGCCTTCCAGCCGCTCCATCAAAAGCTCGGCGGCACGATTGTGTACGCCGCGCCGGGCCATGTCGATGGTCTCGATCTCGGCAGCGGTGGCCTTGCGGATCGCTTGGTAATAGCTGTCGCAAATCGCGAAATAATCGCGGATCGGCCGACGGAAGCGCGCCAGGCCGAGGACCAATTGTTCGCTGACCTCACCGCCCTCCTGCGCGATGGTCAGCGCCAGCCGCCCGTCCTGCACGGCGAGCGTCAGATCGTAGGGGCCCAGCGCCCCACGCTCCGCCGCGCGCAGCGGTTTGAAGGTGTTTTCCTCGATCAGGTCGAAGATCGCGACACGGCGCTCCTGCTCGATATCGGCATTGCGCCAGATAATCGTATCCTCGTCCAGTTCGATCGAGGCGATCCTGAAGTCCGCGCCGGGCGGGGTCGGGGGAGGAGGCATTGAGTCGGCCATGATGCTGGCTTCGCCATCGCAGACACAGCGGGTCGGGGACAAGGCTTGATCGCGCGTCGAGGAATTTTGCGTCCCCGAGAGACCTATCCACATCAACCCACAGGGGAATTCGGGAGGCCCTGAAACGCGCCCTTTCACCCCGCCGCCACTTCCCGCATGATGGCCGGATGCCCGATAATACTGTCCTCCTGCGCCCCTCCGATTCGAACGAGTCCGCGTCCCCGGAAAGGGAGCAGACCCGCGCTTTGCCGTCGAATCTCGAAGCCGAAGCCGCATTTCTCGGCGCGGTCCTGATCGACAACAAGGTGATTGAGGAATTGCAGACCCCGATCAGTCCGGGCCATTTCCACGAGCCCGTCCACCAGCGCATCTACGAACGCGTGCTGAAATTGATCGAGCGCAACTCGATCGCCACTCCGGTGACGCTGAAACCCTATTTCGAACAGGACGAGGCGCTGAAGGCGCTGGGCGGGACGGTCTATCTCGCCAAGCTGACCGCCGATGGCCAGGGCCTGCTCGCCCCGCGCGAACTGGCAGGGCAGATCTACGATCTCGCGCTGCTGCGCGAACTGGTCAGCGTGGGGCGCAACCTCGTCGAAGGCGCGCTCGACACGTCGGACGAGGTCGCGCCGATGGAGCAGATCGCCAAGGCGGAAGCGAGCCTGTTCCAGGTCGCCGAAGGCGCCACCACGGGCAGCCAGGCCGAGGATTTCCGCACCGCCTCGATCGCGGCGCTGAAAATGGCCGAGGCGGCGATGAATTCGGGCGGCGGCCTGTCGGGCAAGACCACCGGGCTCGAAGTGATCGACGACAAGACGGCGGGCCTCCACGGGTCCGACCTCATCATCCTCGCCGGACGACCGGGCATGGGCAAGACCTCGCTCGCCACCAATATCGCCTTCAACTGCGCCGAGGCGCATATGGAATGGCAGCGCGAAGGCGGCGCCTATAATTACGGTGGTCCGGTCGCCTTCTTCAGCCTCGAAATGAGCGCCGACCAGCTCGCCACGCGTATCCTCGCCGAACAGGCCGAGATCACCAGCGAGGCTCTGCGATCGGGCAAGATCACCCGCGACGAATTCCAGAAACTGAGCTTCGCCAGCCAGCGCCTCGCGGAACTCCCGCTCTATATCGACGACACGCCTGCGCTGACGATCGCGGCGCTGCGCACGCGCGCCAGACGGCTGAAGCGGCGCCACGATATCGGCCTGATCGTGGTCGACTATCTCCAGCTGTTGCAGGGCGCAGGCCGCGCGAGCGACAACCGCGTCAACGAGATTTCGGAGATCAGCCGCGGATTGAAGACGCTCGCCAAGGAGCTGAACGTGCCGGTGATCGCCCTATCGCAGCTGTCGCGTGCCGTCGAACAGCGCGAGGACAAGCGGCCAATGCTGTCCGATCTGCGCGAATCGGGCTCGATCGAACAGGACGCCGACATGGTGTGGTTCATCTATCGCGGCGATTATTATCACGAGGCGCTGCGCCCCGACATGCCCGGCCCCGAAAGCTCGCCCGACGTGCTGGAGAAATACCGGATCTGGGAAGAACGCTATCTCGAACTGCGCAACCGGGCGACGCTGATCGTGGCGAAGCAGCGCCACGGTTCGACCGGCAACGTGCCGCTCCATTTCCACAGCGAGATCACCAAGTTCACCTCGCCCGCCAAGCGCGATTATTCGGACTGGGGCGAAGGATAGGGCGCGTTCGGGTCAAAGCCCCAGATTGAGCCCGCGCGACACGTTGTAATCCATTACCGTCACCAGGAACCAGCTGACATTCCAGCGTATCCGGTTCCAAAGGCTCGCCTCGCGCCTGTGCTGGTCTGACGTGATCCGGTTCGAGGCGTCTTCATGCGCGGCGATGAAGTCGCGCATCGTGTCCGCCAGCCCCCTGTCCTCGATCCGCAGCATCAGTTCGAGATTGATATAGAGGCTGCGCATGTCGAAATTCGCGCTGCCGAGATAGACCGCATCGTCGAGCACGACGATCTTCATATGCAGCTTGCAGGGTGCGAATTCGAAGATGTGCGCCCGTTTCCTGAGCAGGTAGTCATAGAGCGAGCGCGTCGCCCCGATGGTGGCGCCATTGTCGCTCTTCGCCGCCATGATCAGCCGGGTCTCGCCCTTCTGGGCGATCCGCCCGATCCGGCGCAGCAGCTTCATCGGCGGCGAGAAATAGGCCATCACCATGTCCAGCCGCCGCCCTTCTTCGAGGTCGCGCTGGACACATTGCGCCCAGCTGGACAGGTGCCGGCTCGGCCCCCCGATCAGCAATCGCACCGCGCCTTCGCCGCCATCCCATTGGCTGACCGTGCGCTTGATGGCGCGGAACTGCGCTTCGGAATCGGCGATCCAGGTATCGAGTTTGTCCAGCCAGCGATCGAGCAGGTCGACGGCCGAGCCTTCGACGGTCAAGCCTAGATCGTGCCAGCCATTCTGGTCCGGCGGGGCGAAATAGCCTTTCTCGACATTGAAGCCGCCGATCATCGCGCGCGCGCGGTCGGCGATGGCAAGCTTCTGGTGGTTGCGGATCAGATAACGGCGGCTCCATTTGGCCTGGAAGCGGGTGAAGCGCCCGCCCGCCTCGACGAGCGGCGCGAAGAAGTCGTCATCGACCTTGTCCGATCCGAAGCCGTCGATCGCGAGCGAGACGGCGACGCCGCGCTGCGCCGCGCGGACCAGGGCATCGCGCACGCGCTCCCCGCACGCATCGTCCCCATACATGTAATAGAAGGCGCGGAAACTCGTCTCCGCGCCGTCGATCAAAGCGACCAGAGCATCCAGCCGGTCCTGGCCGGCGGGGTAGAAGGTAAGCGACTGCCCCTGCGCTTCGACGGTGAAAGGCTCGGCATCCTGCCATGCCGCCGCCCTTTCGCTGGAAGCCTGACTATCGCGGTCCGGGAGGGGGGCTGGTTGCGCCATCTTCCGCCTTCTAGGCGAAGCGACAGGCTGGGCGCAATTCCTTGACTCATCGGCAGTGACGCTCTAACTCGCGCGCTTCCCTGGAATTCCTGACTTTCTCGAGTGCTGCATGGCGCGCGTCACCGTCGAAGATTGCGTAGACAAGGTTCCCAACCGGTTCGATCTGGTCCTGCTCGCCGCCCAGCGCGCGCGCGAGATCTCGGGCGGCGCGGAACTGACCATCGAGCGCGATCGCGACAAGAACCCGGTCGTGGCCCTGCGCGAAATCGCGGAACAGACCGTCAAGCCGAAGGATCTGATGGAAGCCTCGGTCGTCAATCTGCAGAAGATCCTGCCCGATGACGAGGACGATGCGGACGAGGTCGGCTCGCTCAGCCAGTCGGCCGAAGCGCTGCGGATCACCGCATCCGCCCCGACCCGTTCGACCTCGATCGGCGCCGATTACGAGGGTTGATCTCGGGGGCTGATACCCTCGCATCAGACAGAAAAAAGGCCGCCCCTGTCCGGGCGGCCTTTTTCGTTTCTGCTTGGTTTATTGGCCGCGCCCGGTCTCGCCCTGCAATTCGTCGATCATCTTCGATGCGTCCGCCTTGCTCAGTTCGGTGTCGTAGCGCTCGGGGCAGCCCGCTTCCTCGCACAAAGTCTTGAGATAGCTCGCCTGCGCGCCGGTCATCCGCTCGTCGCCCGTGGTCCAGTCATCCGGGTCCTTTTCGGCGTTGGAGACCGGATCGGATTTGGGATGCTCGTTCGGTCGGGTGGCAGTCATCTATAATCTCCTTTCCTGACCGAACGCCGATGTTCGACAAATGTTCCAACTGGACGCGGGCGGCCCTGCCGCGATAAGGGCATGGGCGGAGGGCAATCATGAGCGATTTTGGCGATGGCATCGGCACCGCTGTCGAAGGGGGCCTGTTCGCGCGAGCGGTGGGCGCGGGAAGCAAGGCGAATGCCGCGAACGGCCAGCCGCTCGATCACGGCCATTTCGCCGAGAGCGCCTGCCTCAATTGCGGCACGGCGCTACAGAGACCGCATTGCCACCAATGCGGCCAAGCGGCGCATCTTCACCGCACGCTGGGCGCCTTCATGCACGATCTCCTGCACGGGGCGCTGCATTTCGAAGGCAAGACCTGGAAAACCCTGCCCATGCTGGTGGCGAAGCCGGGCGAATTGACCCGCCGCTATATCGAGGGGGAGCGGGCGCGGTTCGTGTCGCCGATGGCGCTGTTCCTGTTCACCATCTTCCTGATGTTCGCCATCTTTCAGGCGATCGGGCTGACGACGCCGACCGAGCTTAATCCGGGCGCGAATATGCGCCAGACGCTGGAAACCGCGGAGCAGGCGTTGGAGGCCGAGCGGGTCGAGGCCCAGGCTGAACTCGCCGCCCTCGCCCCCGACGCGCCCGAGCGGACCGCCGCCGCGGAACGTGTTGCGAAGGCGGATCAGAGCATCGCCGATTTGCGCCGCAGCGAAGAGGTTCTGGCCGAGCAGGATATCATGGCGGGCGATTTCACCACCGGCACGACCGGGATCGCATTCATCGATCACGGACTGGAGAAATGGCAGAAGAACCCCGGCCTGATGCTCTACAAATTGCAGGCCAACGGGTACAAGTTCAGCTGGCTGTTGATCCCGATCTCGGTGCCGTTCGTGTGGATGCTGTTCCTGTGGCGGCCCGGCTTCCGCGCCTACGATCATGCGATTTTCGTGACCTATTCGATCGCCTTCATGTCGCTGTTTTTCATCGTCCTGTCGCTGGCGATCAAGGCCGGAGCGCCCGAGTGGTTATACGGCACGCTGCTGTTCTTCGCGCCGCCGATCCATATCTACAAACAGCTGCGCGGCGCCTATTCGCTCAGCCGGTTTTCGGCCTTCTGGCGATTGAATGCGCTGCTGTTTTTCATCATCGTCGTGGCGGTGGTGTTCTTCAACCTGCTGCTGGTGATCGGCGCGTTCTGAGGGCGGCTGCGATGCCGGTCAGGTGCAGGGGTATTCGCGCACCAGAGCGCTGCGCCATGCCTGGACGAGCGTGACGCGCTTGCGTTGGGCTTCCGGCACCCGGCCCAGCATGTCGACGACCATCTGCGGCGACATCCCCTTCTTGCGCTGCGCTTCGCTGACGCAATAGATCGGCGCGCCCCGGCTTTTCGCCGCCTCGTTCTCGTCCCGCACGCGCTCGCCCGCATCCTTCATCGCCGCCATGGCCGGACGGGTGCGCTTGTCGAACATCGCCTTCATACCCTTCGCGCTCAGATCCTTCGCGTCGAGATAGAAGCTCTGGGCATTGACGTCACCGGGCGCGGCCTGCGCCGCAGCAGGGCCGAGGATCAGCGCGCCGAGGACAAGAATACGGGTAGACATACAGAAAAGCTCCGGCCGACTTGTGTCGGGCGGAGCTTTTCCTGTCCTTCGGATGAACGCGGGTTGAAGCGTTCGCGGTAGTGGGATCAGGCGCCCGCAGGCGCTCCCTCGCCAGAGCCGCCGAACTTGCGGCCCGCCTTGGGAACCGCACTGCCCGACACCGGCTTGACCGCGATCGGCCCCTTGGGCTGGTCGGGCCGGTCGAGCTTGCCGTCCTTCAAGAGCTGGTCGATCTCGTCACCCGTCAGCGTCTCATATTCGAGCATCGCCTGGGCGAGCAGGTGCAGCTTGTCCTCCTGATCGGTGAGGATATCGGTCGCGCGCTTGAGACCATCTTCGACCAGGCGCTTGATCTCTTCATCGATCAGCTTGTTGGTTTCCGCGCCCGACATGGTCCGCGCGGTCTGGCCCATGCCGAGATAGCCTTCCTGGCTCTGCTCGTACTGCAACGGCCCGAGCTTGTCGGACATGCCCCATTTGGTGACCATGTTGCGGGCAAGGTCGGTGGCGTACTGGATGTCGCCCGACGCCCCGCTCGACACCTTGTCGTGGCCGAAGATGATCTCTTCCGCCACGCGCCCGCCCATGGCGACCGCGAGGTTCGCGTGCATCTTGTCGCGATGATACGAGTAATTGTCCCGTTCCGGCAGGCGCATCACCATGCCCAGCGCGCGGCCGCGTGGGATGATCGTCGCCTTGTGGATCGGGTCCGATGCCGGCTCGTTCAGCGAGACGAGCGCGTGGCCCGCCTCGTGATAGGCGGTCATCTTCTTCTCGTCCTCGGTCATGACCATGCTGCGGCGTTCGGCGCCCATCATGACCTTGTCCTTGGCATCCTCGAATTCCTGCATCGCGACGAGGCGCTTGTTGCGGCGTGCCGCCAGCAGCGCGGCTTCGTTGCACAGATTCGCAAGGTCCGCGCCCGAAAAGCCCGGCGTGCCGCGCGCGATGGTACGCGGATTGACGTCGGGCGCCAGGGGAAGCTTCTTCATGTGGACGGCAAGGATCTTCTCGCGGCCTTCGATGTCGGGCACGGGCACCACGACCTGACGGTCGAAACGGCCCGGACGCAGGAGCGCGGGGTCGAGCACGTCGGGGCGGTTCGTCGCCGCGATGATGATGATGCCTTCATTGGCCTCGAAGCCGTCCATCTCGACCAGGAGCTGGTTCAGCGTCTGCTCGCGCTCGTCATTCGAATTGCCGAGACCGTGGCCGCGCGAACGGCCGACCGCGTCGATTTCGTCGATGAAGAGGATGCAGGGCGCGTTCTTCTTCGCCTGTTCGAACATGTCGCGCACGCGGCTCGCGCCGACGCCCACGAACATCTCAACGAAGTCCGACCCCGAAATGGTGAAGAAGGGCACGCCCGCCTCTCCGGCGATGGCGCGCGCGAGCAGCGTCTTACCCGTACCGGGAGACCCGACAAGCAGCGCGCCCTTGGGGATCTGGCCGCCCAATTTGGAGAAGCGCGACGGATCTTTTAGGAACTCGACGATCTCTTCGAGTTCCTCGCGCGCCTCGTCGATGCCCGCGACGTCGTCAAAGGTCACCTTGCCCTGACGCTCGGTCAAAAGCTTGGCCTTCGATTTGCCGAAGCCCATCGCCCCGCCCGCGCCGCCGCCCTTCTGCACCTGGCGCAGCGCGAAGAAAGCGATGCCGAGGATGAGAATGAAGGGGAGCGACTGGATGAGGATGTAGGTCAGGACCCCCATTTCCTCCTTCGCCGCGCCCGAATAGGACACGCCGTTCTCGTCGAGCAATTGGGTCAGCGAAGTGTCGTTGGCGACCGGAACGGTGCTGAACGCATCGCCATTGGTCAGTGTGCCCGAAATGCGGTCTTCCGAAATCTGCACGTCGCGCACGGTGCCTTCGGCCACGCGATCGCGGAAATCGGAATAGCCAATCGCATCGCCCGCAGGCTGGCCGCTATTGCCGAACACCGAGACGACGACCAGCAGCGCGAGGAACACGCCGCCCCATACCATCAGGCTCTTCACCCAGGGGTTGGGGCCGTTGCCCTGCGGATCGTCGGGATTGTTCTGATCGCTCATGTCGGGAAGGGTCCTTTCGCCCCATCTATGTAGGCGCGAAGGTATGAATGGCAAGTTGCTGGTGACGATCGCGATCGGCACGCGATCGGGCCGTCAGAACGGCAGGAAACTCCCGGTTTCGTCGGAGCCGAGATAGAGATAGACGCCGATCGAGGACGCAAGGCCCGCGAAGATCAGCGCGCTCAGCAACAGCGCGCCATCGCGCACCGTCAAGGCGAGGCCGATCATCACGATGGCGAGCATCGGAAGGGTGCTGGCGAAGGGCAGCAATTCGAGCGGCGGAACCGTGCAGCACAGCGCGATCACGACCACGCCCGCGAAGCGCAGCCAGATACCGGTGGTCAAGGCCTCCAGCCGGTCCTGGCTATGCTCGTCGAGCCAGGCTCCGAGCTTGCGCAATTTCGCCACCGCCTTGTGCAGCTTGTCGCTGGCGACGGAGCGGTTCTGGACGAATTCCGGCATCCAGATATGTTCGCGCCCCAGGACCAGCTGCGCGGCGATCACGGCGATGAAGAGCGCCAGCGCGGTCGGCACGCCGGGGATGCCGCCAAGGGGGCTGATCTCGATCAGGGCGGGGATCATCATGAACGGGCCGAAGCTGCGGCGCCCGAAATCGTCGAGCACATCGCGCACGCAGACCTGATCGCCCTTGTCGGCAAGCCCGTCGAGTTCGTCGAGGACGTCCTCTACGCTGGCGGGTTCATGGTCCAGTGTGCCTCTCCTCCTGCGCCCACCAACGAGCGAGGAGGAAAAGAGGTCCACGGACAAGCGGTTATGCCTGGTCGGCCTTCTTGAGGAGCGCCGAACGTTCGCAGCGGCACACGACCTCGCCGCGCTGGTTGATAGCCTCGTGCAGGAAGGTAACGATCCCGGTATCGGGGCGCGATTTGCTTGGGCGCAAACCGATCACCTCGCTCGTCGCATGGAGCGTATCGCCGATGAAGACCGGCTTCGGCATCACGAGCTTGTCGTAACCGAGATTGGCGACCAGCGTCCCCAGCGTCGTATCCCCCACGCTCAGCCCCACCATCAGCGAGAAGGTGAAGGTCCCGTTGACGAGGATCTGGCCGAACTCGCTTGCCCTCGCCGCTTCCGCATCGAGATGGAGCGGCTGGGGGTTGTGGGTCATGGTGGTAAAGAGGAGATTGTCCGTCTCCGTCACCGTGCGGCGGATCTCGTGCTCGATCCGGTCGCCGACCGCCCATTCGTCGAAATGGCGGCCTGCCATCAGCTGTGGCCCATCACGGCTTTGACTTCGAGGAAGTCGTGGAAGCCGAATTCGCCCCATTCGCGGCCATTGCCCGATTTCTTGTAGCCGCCGAACGCCGCATTCATGTCATAGCCGCCATTGATGGCGACGCGCCCTGCGCGGATGCGCTTGGCTAGGCTGCGGGCGGTTTCGATATCCTCGCCCGTGATCGCGCTGGCGAGGCCGTATTCGGTGTCGTTGGCGATGCGGATCGCGTCGTCGTAATCCTCGTAGCCGAGGATGGTCAGAACCGGCCCGAAGATTTCCTCGCGCGCGATCGTCATGTCGTTGGTGACATCGGCGAAGACGGTCGGCTTGACGTAATGGCCGGTTTCGAGGCCCTCTGGCTTGCCCGGTCCGCCCGCGACCAAAGTCGCGCCTTCCTCGATCCCCTTTTCGATCAGGCCCTGGATTTTGTCCCACTGCTGGCGGCTGACCACCGGGCCGATCGCAGCATTGCCCTTGGGATCGCCGGGAATCACGCCCTCGGCGGCTTCCTTCGCGGCGGCCTTGGCTTCTTCCAAGCGGGCGTGCGGCACGAGCATCCGGCTGGGCGCGGTGCAGGTCTGGCCCGAATTGCCCATCATCGCGGTGGTCCCGCGCATCACGGACTTGGTGAAGGCGCTGTCGTCGAGCACGATGTTCGGGCTCTTGCCGCCCAGTTCCTGCGCCACGCGCTTGACCGTGTCGGCAGCGTTCTTGGCGATCAGGACACCGGCGCGGGTCGATCCGGTGAAGCTGACCATGTCGATATCGGGATGGCCGCTGATCGCCTCGCCCACGCCGGGCCCGTCACCATTGATGAGGTTGAAGACGCCTGCGGGTACGCCCGCCGCATCCATGATTTCGGCGAAGATATAGGCGTTGAAGGGCGCGATCTCGCTGGGTTTGAGGAGCATGGTATTGCCCGTAGCCAGCGCGGGGAAGACCTTGCAGGCGATCTGGTTGAGCGGCCAGTTCCAGGGCGTGATCATGCCGACGACGCCGATCGGTTCCCAGACATGGAGGGTCGGCCCGTCCTGGCGTTCGAATTCGAAGCGTTCGAGGATGTCGATCGCAGTCGCGCAGTGGCCGGCGAGGAGGCCGACATGCGGCCCGTTGGCGAGCGACATCGGCGCGCCCATCTCGTCGCTGACCGCCGTGGCCAGCTCTTCCTTGCGGTTCTCGATCTCGGCCTGGATGGCGCGCAGCAGGGTCAAGCGTTCCTCGCGGCTCGTCTGGCTGAAGCTTTCGAAGGCGCGGCGCGCGGCCTTTACCGCCTTGTCGACGTCGGCCTTGGTGCCGAAGCTGATATGGCCGATCGTTTCTTCGGTGGCCGGGTTCTCGACCGGGCGCGTGTCCTCGCTGACGGGGTCGACCCACTGGCCGTCGATATAGAATTGGGTGCAGTCGCGCATATCCGATCTCCTCTTTGCGAGGGACAGGTAGCGATGAGAGAAGGCTCCTGCAACGCGTGCGGGCTTGCCAAGCGGCCCGCAAATCCCCACCGGGTGGCGCGATGCAGCCTGTCGAGCCAGCCGATCCCGCAAGCCTGCGCCGCGCCTTTCGCGATGCGCTGGGCTCGTTCGCGACCGGGGTGACGATCGCGACCACGCTGGCGGAAGACGAAGCGCCGGTGGGCGTCACCGCCAGCAGCTTCAATTCGGTCAGCCTCGACCCGCCGCTGGTCCTGTGGTCGCTGGCGAAATCCGCCCAGTCGCGCGCGGCCTTCACCAGCAGCGGCCATTTCGCCGTCCATGTCCTCGCCGCCAGCCAGCAGGACCTGTCCGACCGCTTCGCCCGCTCGGGCGTGGACAAGTTCGCCGGGCTCGAATGGGAGGTGGGCGAATTGGGATCGCCCCTGTTCCCCGACTTCGCCGCGCGGTTCGAATGCAAGACCCGGCACGAATACGAAGGCGGCGACCACGTCATCCTCGTCGGCGAGGTGGTCGCGTTCGAAGCGAATGACGTGCCGCCGCTGCTCTTCCACGCCGGGTCCTACGCCCGGCGCCGCTTCCAGGCGCGCGATGCGGCGCAGGACATCTTGAACGAGGTCATCGCGGTCGAACACGCGCTGGAAAAGGTCGCGCGCGGCGATCTGCCGTCCGGGCGCATGGAGGAAATGCGGGCGCTGATGCGGCGGATCGTCGATCTTTCGAACTGATGCCTTGCGTGGCCGGACCGCGACGATAGGTTGCGGCCTGAAACCGTTCGAGCGGGAGAGAACAGGATGAGCTTCGAAACGATTACGACGGCGCGCGAGGGCGACGTGCTGACGATCACGCTGAACCGGCCCGAGCGGCTCAATGCCTGCCCGCCCGACATGGCGGACGAGATCTTCGCCGCGATCCGCGATTTGGACGGCGCGCGCGCGGTGCTGATCACCGGGGCGGGGCGTGCGTTCTGTTCGGGCGCGGACCTTGCCGCGCGGGGCGAGCGCTCGGTCGGAGGCGGCGAAGGCGCGTTCACCGCGCTCGGTCGCCATTACAATCCGATGGTCATGGCGCTTGCCAGCCTCCCCGTGCCGGTGATCGCGGCAGTCAACGGCCCGGCGGCGGGCATCGGCTGCTCGATCGCGCTGGCGGCGGATTTCGTGATCGCCGGATCGAGCGCCTATTTCCTCCAGGCCTTCGTCAATATCGGCCTCGTGCCCGATGGCGGGTCGAGCTGGATGCTGCCGCGCCTCGTCGGCAAGGCGCAGGCCACGCGGATGATGATGCTGGGCGAGAAGATCCCCGCCGAAGAGGCCGAACGGATCGGCCTCATCTACAAGACCGTCGCCGACGATGCGCTGATGGACGAGGCGAAGGCGCTGGCGACGAGGCTCGCGGGCGGACCGACCGTGGCGCTCGGCGCAATGAAACAGGCCATCCGGCGCGGGCTCGAAGCCGATTTTTCAACCACGCTCCAATACGAGGCCGAAGCGCAGCGCGTGGCGGGCAATTCCAAGGATGCGATGGAAGGCGGCATGGCCTTCCTCCAGAAGCGGAAACCGGAATTCAAGGGGGCGTAGGCCGCCCCCTTTTCCGCTATTCGTCATTCCCGCGCAGGCGGGAATTCAGGACCAGCGTTGCGCGCTGGATCCCCGCCTACGCGGGGATGACGGTGGATGAGTGCGGAAAAGGCCGACTTCCGCTCCGCCTACACCACCGCGTCGCGCTTGACCGTGATGACCTGCGGATAGGTGAATTCCTTCAACCCATCGATCCCGTATTCCGCGCCGAAGCCCGATTGCTTGTGCCCGCCAAAGGGCGCGAGGGGCGACAGGTGCATGAATTCGTTGATCCACACCGTCCCGGTTTCGAGCTGTTCGGCGATTTCGACCGCCGCGTCGGTATCCTTCGACCAGATCGCGCCCGCCAGCCCGTATTGCGACGCGTTGGCGCGCGCGATCGCCTCGTCCACGCTTGAAAACTTCATCAGCGGCATGACCGGGCCGAACTGTTCCTCGGCGACGATCCGCGCATCTTCCGGCGGATTGTCGAGGATGGTGATCGGCACGTAATATCCCGTGCCCGAAGGATCGGTGTCGCCGCCCGTCAGGAAGCTGTAGCCATTGTCCTTGGCGTCCTGGATCAGGTCGCAGACCCGCTCGAACTGCTTCCGGTTCTGGATCGGCCCGACCCCGGTGCCCTGCTGCGATCCGTCGCCGACGGTCACGCCCTTCGCATAATCGGCAATGGCCCTCGACAGATCGTCATAGATGTCTTCGTGGATGTAGATGCGCTTGGCCGCGATGCAGACCTGGCCGGCATTGGAGAAGCTCGACCAGAACAGCTGTTCGGCCACTTTCTCGACATCGGCATCGGGGAGGACGATAGAGGCGTCGTTGCCGCCCAGTTCGAGCGTGATGCGCTTCAGATCGCGCGCCGCGCCTTCCATGATCTTCTTGCCCGTCGCGGTCGATCCGGTGAAGGTGATCTTGTCGATCCCCGGATGCTCGGTGATGAGCGGGCCGAGGCTGTCTTCGCCGGTGATGATATTGACGGTCCCGGCGGGGACCACGTCCTTGATCAGTTCGGCGATGCGCAGGGTCGTCAGCGGCGTGAAGGGCGAGGGTTTCAGGACGATGGTGCAGCCAGCGACGAGGGCGGGCACGATCTTCTGGATCGCCATCATGATCGGGAAATTCCACGGCACGATCCCGCCGACCACGCCCACCGGCACACGGCGGGTGCGCGACAGGCGGGTGTCGTCGTCCTGATTGATGACATCGTCCAGCGTCAGCCCCGCCTGCGCCTTGGCGAGGCCCGCCGCGCCGTAGATCTCCTGCTGCGCCTGCGCGTGCGGCTTGCCCTGTTCGCTGGTCAGCAGGCGGAACAATTCGTCCGCATTGTCCTTGATCGCTGCCGCGATGCCGAGGACGACCTTCTGCCGCTCCTCCGGCGTGGTCTTGCGCCAGCTTTTGAAGGCGACCCGCGCCGCATCGACCGCACGATCCAATTCGCCCTTACCGCAGGCGGGGACCCGCGCGATCACCTGTTCGGTCGCCGGATTGACGACATCCAGCGTCGCGTCGGTCGTCACCATCTCGCCGCCGATCAGATTGGCATAGGTCGCGGTCATATCTCTCTCCTGTCGATCGCTCTTTTGTCTAGGACTAGGCCATCAAGGCCGCCGACGCCAGCGCATCACGACACTATGGCGCAGCGTAAATCGAGCGGTTAGGAGCGGCGAATGTGGTCGGGCTAGCGAGTTCGCCCGCAGCATTCGTTTCATACACTCTCACAGGCTCACGACATGGCATTCGCTGTATTTCTGGTCGTCATCGGTCTCGCCGCCTTGGTTTTCGGCGGTGAATTGCTGGTGCGCGGCTCCGTCCTGCTGGCGGTGAAGGCAAGGCTCTCGCCACTCGCCATCGGCGTCGTGGTGGTGGGCTTCGGCACCTCGATGCCCGAACTCGCGACCAGCGTCGAAGCGGTGCTCGCGGATGCGCCACAGCTCGCCTGGGGCAATATCGTCGGCTCCAATATCGCCAACACGCTGATGATTTTGGGCGGGGCGGCGCTCGTTTCGCCCTTCGTTCTGGGCGGCAAGGGGACGATCCGCGATCCGCTGGTGGGCGCGCTGGCAGCCTTGCTGTTGCTCGGTGCGACTGCGTTCGCCTGGGCCGGGACGCTGCTCGGTGCCGCGATGCTGCTGGCGCTGGCGATCTATCTCGTCGTCGCGCTGAAATCGGAACGCACCGCGCCCGTCGATCCCGAACTCGATCCCGAAAGCGCGGATCTGACCCCATCGGGATGGACCAGGCCCTCGCTGCTGACCATCGCCGGCCTCGCCATCCTGATCGCCGGCGGTCAGGCGCTGGTCAGCGGATCGATCGATCTTGCCCGCCTCGTCGGCCTCAGCGAGACGGTGATCGGGTTGACGGTCGTCGCCATCGGAACCTCGCTGCCCGAGCTGGTCGCTTCCGTCCTCGCCGCGCGCAAGGGGGAAAGCGAGCTGGCCTTCGGCAATGTCGCCGGTTCCAACCTCTACAATATTCTCTTCATCGGCGGCGCGACCATGCTGCTTGCGCCCGAACCGATCACGCGCGAGATGCTGCCGCTCGATCTGGGCGTGATGACCGGCGCGGCGCTGCTCCTCCTTGTCCTCGCCTGGGTGGCGAAGCGGGTGACGCGCTGGATGGGCGCGCTGATGGTGCTCGCCTACGCCGCCTATCTCGCGACGCTGGTGGTGCTTGCCTCATGACCCTGCCCGGCTTTCCTGATGCCGCCCCGCTCGACGGGTTTCTCGGTGGATTGATGATCGGCCTTGCCGCCGCGATCATGCTGCTCGGCCTGGGCAGGATCGCGGGCGTATCGGGGCTTGCCAGCCGGGCGATGCTGATCGAGCGCGGCGGCGCGCCCTGGCCGGTCGCGATTCTGTTCGTGGCGGGGCTGGTACTCGGCGCGATGCTGTTCGGATTGGCGGAACCGATCGAAGCGGTCTTCCCGCCGCATTGGGGCTGGCTGGTCGCGGGCGGATTGTTGGTCGGTTACGGCACGCGGCTGGGATCGGGCTGCACCAGCGGCCACGGCGTGTGCGGGATGAGCCGGCTGAGCCCGCGTTCGCTGGTGGCGACCGCGGCCTTCATGGCGAGCGGGATCGCGACGGTCGCGGTGGTCAATGCGCTGGGATATGGCTGGCGATGATGCGGGCGATCCTCGCGCTCGTTTCGGGAGCGATCTTCGGCGCGGGCCTCGCATTGTCGGGCATGATGAACCCGGCGCGGGTGCGCGGTTTCCTCGACCTGTTCGGGGACTGGGACCCGACGCTCGCTTTCGTGATGGGCGGCGCGATGCTGGTGATGGCGATCGCCTGGATGGTACAAAAACGCATGGCCGCGCCTGCGATCGGGCCGCGCTTCCATCTGCCCGGCACTGCCCTGATCGACCGCAGACTGATCGGCGGCGCGGTCCTGTTCGGGATCGGCTGGGGCCTTGCGGGCCTGTGCCCCGGCCCCGCCATCGCCTCGCTGGGCACTGCGCTCTTACCCGCCGCGATCTTCGTCGCCGCGATGCTGGCGGGGATGGGGCTGTTCAGGCTGACCGACCGCTAAGGCGCAGCGACTTGGCATTGGGGAACGCGATGGCGCCCCGTCCATTCGATCCGCATGGACATCGAACGCGAGCAACGCCGCTTCCGCACCGCCAAGCCCTCGCGCCTCGGTCGCGGGATCGAGCGACTGACTCACCCCTTCGGCAAGGCGATCGCCGGAATGATCCCGAAACGCGCGGTGGAGGCGGTATTGAAAGGTCTCGATCGTGCGGTCGGTATGCCGCAGCTGGTCCGCTTCACGCACGATCCGAACGATCTCCAAGCCGCGCACCAGGCCGCCAAGAGCGTCGCGCGCACGGCCCGCTCGGTCAGCGCCAGCACCGGCGCTGCCGCCGGTCTTGGCGGCGCGCTGTCGATGAGCGCGGACATCCCCGCCACGATCGGCATCGCCCTGCGCACGATCCGCGACACTGGTCGCGCTTACGGGTATGACGGCGAAGGTCCGGCGGAAAAGCTGTTCCGCCTTCAGATCCTCGAACTCGCCGCCCTCGACGATCCCGAGCAGCGCAGCCGCAGCATCGCCGATCTCGAAGCCGCGATCGGCCCGGACGGCACTCTGGTCGATGCCGAACACGAACAGATCGTGCCCATGGTCGATCAGGCGGTCGAGCGCATCTCGCGTGCAATCGCCTTCGCCAGCTTCCGCAGCCGGGCGGGCATGATCGTGCCCGTGGTCGGATCGGTCGTCGGAGGAATCGTCAATTCCTCGTTCCAGAACGATGTCGGCAAGGCGGCGCGCTTCGCCTTCCAGGCCCGCCGCCTCAAGCAGGCTGCTGATTAGTCGACGGCGAGGGCTCCATGTCTTCCGGTGCGCCGGGTTCGAGCCACGAAAACGACGACGAATATCGCGGTCAGCACCAGCACGATCGTCGGCGCGGGTGCGCTGTCGAGGAAGAAGCTGAGCCACACGCCCGCAAAAGTGGCCCCCACCGCCACCAGAACCGCAATCGGCAGCATCCGGGCGAACCGGTCGGTTATAAGAAACGCGATCGCGCCCGGCGCGATCAGCATGGCGATGGTCAGGATGATCCCCGTCGCTCTGAGCGCCCCCACGATGGTCAGGGCAAGGATGCACAAAAGTCCGTAATGCAAAAGCCGGGTCGAAAGGCCGATCGCCCGCGCCTGCTGAGGATCGAAAGCGTGGAGCAGCAGGTCGCGCCATTTGGCGATCAGGACGCCGCCGACCAGCAAGGCGATCGCGCCCGCCTCCACCACCTCGCCCCAATCGACGCCGAGCATGTTGCCGAACAGTATATGGTCGAGATGCACGTCGCTTTCGATCTTGGTGAACAGGACGATGCCGAGGCCGAACATCCCCGAAAAGACGACGCCCAGCAGCGTGTCTTCCTTGATCCGGCTGTTCTCCTTCAGATAGCCGACGCCGAGCGCGCAGGTCATCCCGGCTATGAAAGCTCCGATCGCCAGCGGCAGTCCGGCGACATAGGCCAGCACTACGCCGGGCAGGACCGCATGGCTGACCGCATCGCCCATCAGGGACCAGCCCTTCAGCACCAGAAAACAGGACAAGAGCGCGGCGGGCACCGCTACGCAGAACCCGATCAGGAAAGCCTGCTGCATGAATTCGAACGCGAAGGGCGCGACGGGGTCCATCACTGCGGCGCGGATACGAGCAGGCGCCGCCGCCGCGCGGCGAAGAGGCCGTGCTTGGGCGCGAACAGGAAGGCGATAAGGAACAGGATCGTCTGAAGGACCACGATCACGCCGCCGGTCGCCCCATCGAGAAAATAGCTGAGATAGGCGCCGACAAAGCTCGACAGCGCGCCGATCATGACGCTGATCGCGATCAAGCGCGGGAAGCGATCGGTGAGGAGATAGGCGGTCGCGCCGGGCGTCACGACGAGCGCGATGACGAGAAACGCGCCCACGGTCTGCAAGGCCGCCACCGTACAGGCGGCGAGCAGGGTGAAGAACAGGAGCTTGAGCCGCGCCGGATCGAGCCCGACGGCGCGCGCGTGGTTCTCGTCGAAGAAGGCCAGCATCAGGTCCTTCCATTTCATCGTCAGGATCGCGAGCGAGACGGTCGCGATGATGACGAGCTGGATCGTGTCGCTGGCGGTCACGGCGAGGATATTGCCCAGCACGATGGTCTGGACGTCGACCGATGTCGGCGAAAGCGACACCATGAACAGGCCCAGTCCGAAGAAGGAGGTGAAGATCAGGCCGATGATCGCATCCTCCTTCAACTTGGTCCGTCGGTTGAGGAACAGCATCGCTCCGGCGGCGAGGCCGCCCGAAAGGAACGCGCCCAGGGAAAACGGCAGGCCCAGCATATAGGCGCCCGCCACCCCCGGCACGATCGAATGCGACAGCGCGTCGCCGATCAGCGACCAGCCCTTCAGCATCAGGAAGGCCGACAGGAAAGCGCAGACCCCGCCCACCAGCGCGCTCACCGCCATGGCGTTGACCATGTAACTATAGGCGAAGGGTTCGATCAGCGCGCCGCCCGTCATGCCGGCCCGTGGTCATCGTCGTACAGCACCAGCGGATGCTCGTCGTCATAGAGCAGGGTGGAGGCGGCTTCCCCGTCGGGTTTCAGGGAAAAGCGGCGCAGCGTGCCCCCGAAGGTGCGGCGCAGATTGGCTTCGGTGAAGACCTCACCCGTAGGCCCGGCCGCGAGCACCGTCCGGTCGATCAAGACCGCGCGGTCGCAGAAGCGCGGGACCGAGCCGAGATTGTGCGTCGCCACCAGCATCACCCGCCCCTCGTCTCGCAATTCCTTCAAGAGCGCGACGATCGCATCCTCGGTGGTGACGTCGACGCCGGTGAATGGCTCGTCGAGCAGGATCACCTGCCCGTCCTGCGCCAGCGCCCGGGCGAGGAAGACGCGCTTCTTCTGCCCGCCCGACAATTCGCCGATCTGGCGCTTCGCGAAGGGCGTCATGCCGACCCGCTCGAGCGCTTCGGCGACCTTGGCCCTGTCGGCGGCACGCGCGATCCTGAACGGCCCCATCCGGCCATAGCGGCCCATCATCACCACATCCTCGACCAGGACGGGGAAGTTCCAGTCGACATCCTCGCTCTGGGGAACGTAGGCGACCAGCCCTTCCCTGAGCGCGCGGCGCACCGGGCGGTCGAGCACGCTGACCGATCCGCGCGCCACCGGAACGAAGCCCATGATCGCCTTGAACAGGGTGGACTTGCCCGCCCCGTTGACGCCGACCAGCGCGGTGATCGACCCCTTGGGAATGGCGAAGCTCGCATCCGACAGCGCCGTGTGCCCGTTGCGATAGGTCACGCTCGCATTGGCGACCCGGATGCCCGAGCCTTGGTCGGCAGCGTCCTCGCTCATCCCGTCAGACCGTCCGCGATCCGCTGCGCGGTGACGCGCAGGAGATCGATGTAGGTCGGCACCGGGCCGTCCGCCTCGCTGAGCGAATCGACATAGAGCACGCCGCCATACCGCGCCCCGGTCTCGCGTGCGACCTGGCGAGCGGGATCGGGCGAGATGGTGCTTTCGCTGAAGACGGTCGGGATCTGGTTCGCGCGCACCGCGTCGATCACGCGCCGGACCTGTTGCGGCGTGCCCTGCTGATCGGCGTTGATCGGCCAGAGATAAAGTTCGCGCAGGTCGAGATCGCGCGCCAGATAGCTAAAGGCGCCTTCGCTCGTGACCAGCCAGCGGCGCTCTTCCGGGATCGCGCGGAAGCGGGCTTGGATCGGCTCCAAGGCCTCGCTTATGCGCTGCTTGTAGGCGGCGGCGTTGCGGGCATAGGTCTGGGCGTTGGCGGGGTCGGCCTGCGCGAAGGCGGCGGCGATGTTGTCGACATAGATCTCGGCCGCATCGGGCGACATCCAGGCGTGCGGATTGGGCTTGCCGCTATAGGGTCCCTGCCCGATCCCGATCGGCTCGACCCCCTCCGACACTACCGCCTCCGGCACGTCACCCAGATTGTCGAGGAATTGCGCGAACCACAATTCGAGATTGAGGCCGTTCCACAGGATCAGGTCCGCATCCTGCGCCGCCACCAGATCGCGCGGCGTCGGCTGGTAATTGTGGATTTCGGCGCCGGGTTTGGTGATCGAAGTCACGACAGCCGCATCGCCCGCCACATTGCGCGCCATGTCGGCGATGATGGTGAAAGTGGTGACGACCTTGAAGCGCGTGTCCGTGCCGGTCTGGCTGCATCCGGGCAAAGTGGCGGCGGCGGCCATGCCCAGCCCGAGCCCCAGAACCGTGCGCCGCGTCAGCGCATCGGGTGAGCGCGGCCCGAGGTCTTTCGCGGACAGAGTCATGGTACGATTCCCATCGAAGGGACGGTGATGCCCCGAAGCGGGCTCGGCTGGCAAGCCGCCGTACTGGAGCGTACCGAGACCGCCCCTGCGCACCCCCTTGCCGGTCTTACTTGCGCGATGTCGCCACCGGCGTGTCGGGCTGCGGCGCATCATAGGTCGACCATCCGGCCTTGCCATCGGGCTCGGGCGGGACTCCGGCCTGCCCCGGCGAGATCGCGTCGTCGCTCAGGCGCAGGCGGTGAAGGTGGACTTTCGCCATCATGTTCGCCGCGATCGGCGCGGTGATGAACAGGAAGAGCGAGATCAGCAATTCCTGCCCGCTCCACTCCCCGCGTTCCAGCCTGAAGAACACCATCGATCCGACCAGCATCGCGCCCACGCCCAGGGTCGTCGCCTTGGTCGGCCCGTGCAGACGCTCCATCAGGGTCGGCAGGCGCACCAGGCCCCAGCTTCCCACCAGCGCGAACAGCGCGCCGAGCACGATCAGGAACGCGGTCACGAATTCGGCGATGGTCCCGAGCCCGCTCATTCCACGATGTCCCCGCGCAGGATGAACTTGCAATAGGCGACCGTGCCCACGAAGCCGACCATCGCCATCAGCAAGGCGGCCTGGAAATAGGTATCGTCGGCGAGCGCGATACCGATCAGCACGATCACGGCGATCGCGTTGATCACCATCGTGTCGAGCGAGATGATGCGATCGCCCACCGACGGTCCGCGCAGCAGGCGCCACAGATTGAGGCAGAGCGCGATCGACAGGCACCCGAAAGCGAACAGGATGGCGTAGTGGATCATCGGAACACCTTTTTCAGGCGTGCTTCATAGCGCGTCTTGATCTTGCGGATATCGGCCTCGTGGTCCGCGCTGTCGAGCGCGTGGACCAGCAGGAAGCCCCCGCAGGCCGAAACGTCGGAGGTGACCGTCCCCGGCGTCAGGCTGATCGTTCCGGCAAGGACGGTGATGGCCTCCGGCGTGTCCAGCCCGATCGGAATGACGAGCCAGGCGGGCCTCAAATCGCGATTGCGCCGGAAGAGGATGATCCAGGCGACTTCGAAATTGGCGACCACGATGTCCCAGATCACGAGCGCGAGATAGGCGAAAGCGTGGAGATACCCGATCCGGGGGCGGCCCGGCCAGAACGGCGCGGTGAAGATCGGGACAAGGATGCCGATCGCGATGCCGACCACCAGCGCGCCGAAGCTCAGCGAGTTCTGGAGCAGCATCCAGACGAGGAGAAGCAGGACAGAGAGGCCGGGATGGGGAATGATGCGGCGCATATCCTATCCCCCGCCCAGCACGGCGCGGGCGGTGGCCGCGCGATCGAGCAATTGCGCCGCGGCGGCATCGGCATAGGCCGTGGCCGGGCCCGCCGCCAGCGACAGGCCGACCAGCAGGGTCAGGATCAGGACGGGCGCGATCATGTCCGTACGCGCCGGGACGTCCAGCGCCCTCTTCCCCTCATCCTTCGGCGCCTCCTTCCAGAAGATCGAGCTGCCCACGCGCGCGAAGCCGATCACGCCCACCAGCGTGGTCAGCAGGATCACTGTCCACGACCAGCCCCAGGAGGGCAGATAGGCCACCGAGTCGAGGATCAGCAGTTTCCCGATAAAGCCCGACAGGGGCGGCAATCCGGTCACGCCGATCGCGGCGATCATGAACAGGAGCGCCACCATCTGGCGATGCGCGAAGACCGGGCCGGGGGTCGCGTGGTCGACGAAGCCCGCGCGCCGCCGCGCGACGATATCGGCGACGAGGAACAGCGCGGCCCCCGCCAGCGTCGAATGGACGAGATAATAGAGCGCGGCGCCCACAGTGTCGGCCTGCCAGCCCGCGACCGCGATCAACAAGGTGCCGGTCGACCCGATGATCGCATAAGCCGCCTGCTCGGACAGGCTGCGTGCCGCGAAGACGCCGATGAAGCCGAGGACCGCCGTCACCATCGCGGCGGGCAGCAGATAGGGTGCGGGCGCCCAGGCGGCTGCCCCGGCATCGTCGCCGAATACCAGCGGCGTGACCCGGATGATCGAATAGACCCCGATCTTGGTCATGATTGCGAACAGCGCCGCGACGGCGGGCGTGGCGACCGCATAGGTGCGCGGCAACCAGAGATGCAGCGGCACGATCGCCGCCTTGATCGCGAAGACGACGAACAGCAGCAGCGCGGCGATGCGCAGCAGCCATTGATCCTGCGCGCCGATCGCAGCGATGCGCACGCCCATATCCGCCATGTTGAGCGTGCCGGTCAACGCATACAGAAGCCCCAGCGCGAGCAGGAAGATCGACGATCCCATCAGATTGACGACGACATACTGGACCCCAGCCTTCAACCGCGCCCTCCCCTGCCCGTGCAGCATCAGGCCATAGGACGCGATCAGCAGCACTTCGAAGAACACGAACAGGTTGAAGAGGTCTCCCGTCAGGAAGGCACCGTTCAGACCCATCAGCTGGAACTGGAACAGAGGATGGAAATGCCAGCCGTCCCGATCGACCTTGGTCACCACCGCATGGATCAGCGCGATCAGCGCCAGCACCGCCGTCAATGTGAGCATGATGGCGGCCAGGCGATCGAGCACGAGGACGATGCCGAAGGGCGCTGGCCAGTCGCCCACCTCGTAGGTCCGCACCGTGCCATCGGCCGACAGGATCAGCAGCGCGATCGCCACGCCCAGAAGCGCGAAGCAGGAGGCGAAACTGACCACCAGACCGGCAGTGCGGCGGCGGACCAGCAGCAGCACGGCCAGCGGCGCCGCCAGAGCGGGCAGGACGACCGGCGCGAGCACCAGCTGGGTGATGAGGGACGGCGCCAGGCTCACTCGCCGCCTCCCGCCTGATCGTCGGTCGGCACGTCATGGCCGTCGACATGGTCGCTACCCGTTTCGAGGAAGCTGCGCAGCGCCAGGATCACGACGAAAGCCGTCATCCCGAAGGTGATGACTATGGCGGTCAGCACGAGCGCCTGGGGCAAGGGATCGGTATAGGTCTCGACGTCATAGGACCAGATCGGCGGCGCGCCTACCACCAGCCTGCCCGATGCGAACAGGAACAGGTTCACCGCATAGGAAAACAGCGTCAGCCCGAGCACGACCGCGAACAGGCGCGCGCGCAGCGTCAGGTAGATGCCACCGGCGACGAGGACGCCGATCGCGCTGGCGACGAGAAATTCGAGCGTCACAGGCCGTCCTCCTCGGGGTCGCGCACCCCTTCGTCGCTCGCGGTCCGCTCGGCATGGGCGCGGGCCGCGCGTTTCGCGATATGGCTCAATTGCGCCAGCGCCAGCATGATCGCGCCCAGCACCACGGCGAACACGCCGACATCGAACAGCATGGCGGTCGCCAGTTCAAATTCGCCGACCAGCGGCAGCGTGAAATAATCGAAGGCGCTGGCGAGGAAACTCGCGCCGAACAGCAGGGCGCCGAGGCCCGTCGCCATGGCGACGAGCACACCGAAGGCGATCAGTGTGTGTTCCGAGAACCGGCGCCGCGCGGTCGTCCAGTCATAACCCGAGGCGAGATATTGGAGCATGAAGGCGATCGCCACGACCAGCGCCGCGATGAAGCCGCCACCAGGAAGGTTGTGGCCGCGCAGGAAGATGAAGATGCCCGCCGTCAGCGTGAGCGGCAGCAGGATGCGCGTTGCCATCACGAACATCACCGGATGGCTTTCCGGCGAATGGGGCATGTCCTCCTGCCAGGTGCGCAGGCGATCGGCGGCATGGCCGCGCGAGGTGGTGGAGAGCAGCGCGTAGATCGCGAGGCCCGCGATCCCGAGCACAATGATCTCGCCCAGCGTATCGAAGGCGCGGAAATCCACCAGCGTCACATTGACCACATTGGTGCCGCCACCGCCCGAATAGCTGTTGGCGAGGTGGAATTGCGAGATCGGATCGTTGGGCTCGCGCGTCAGCATGGCCCATGCCGCCGCCCCGATCGCGGTCCCGCCGAGCGTCGCGATCACCCCGTCGCGCACGCGGCGCTTCGCGCTCGACAGGACGGGCGGCGTCTTGGGCAGGAGGTTGAGCGCGAGCAGCAGGAGCAGGATCGTCACCACCTCGACCGAAATCTGCGTCAGCGCGAGATCGGGCGCGGAAAAATGGACGAAGGCGAGCGAGATCACGAGGCCGATGACGCTGATATAGATGAGCGCGCGAAACCGCTGCCGCTGCGCATGGAGTACCGCACAGGTCGCCGCGATCAGCAGCGCCCAGGCGAGGATGGCGACGGGCGATGCCGGGATCCCTTCGCGCGGGCCGGTGAAGCTGCCCCCCGCGCCCACGGCCTCGATCGCGAAGAGGACGAGCACCGCGACCACCAGCAGCAGCATCCGCTGGAGCGATGGCGCATGGATCGCCATCGTCACCCGGCGCGCCCCGCGATTGGCCATCAGGAGGGCACGTTCGAACAGCGCCTTAGCATCGAGGTGGCGCACCGCCTCGTAGCGGCGCAGGATGGGTGCATAGCGCCACAGGATCAGCGCCCCGATCGCCACCGCCACGACGCTCATGCCGAGCGCCGGGTTGATACCATGCCAGAGGTAGAGCCCGATATAGGGCGCCTCGCCCCCCACCACGGCGGCGCTGACCGAGGCGACGAGCGACCCGGCGATGAGGCCGGGGATCAGGCCCAGCAGGACCGCGATCACGACCAGCAGGGCGGCGGGCCACCACATTCCCACGCCCGGATCATGCGCACGGGCATGGGGTTCGGGATCGCGCGGCTTGCCGAAGAACAGGAACAGGGCGAAGCGCAGCGAATAGGCGACCGAAAGCGTCGCCGCGATCGTCGCGATGATCGGGACCAGCCAGGGGAGGCCAAACAGGCCGACTTCCAGCGTTTCGCCCAGCATCAGTTCCTTGGAGATGAACCCGCCCAAAGGCGGCAGCCCTGCCATCGCCCCAGCTGCGATCGTCGCCAGCGTGGCGGTGACCGGCATCACCTTGGCCAGCCCGCCCAATCGGCGGATGTCGCGCGTGCCGGTCTCGTGGTCGACGATCCCCGCCGACATGAACAGGGCGGCCTTGAAGGCTGCGTGATTGAGGATGTGCAGCACGGCGACCGCAGCGGCGGCTTCGAGCGAGAAGCCCAGCAGCATGACCAGCAGGCCGAGCTGGCTGATCGTCGAATAGGCGAGGATGCCCTTCAGATCATGCCTGAACAGCGCCACCCACGCGCCGAACGTCATGGTGACGAGGCCCACGCTGGTAACGATCACGGTATAAAGATCGGTGCCCGACAGGACCGGCCAGAAGCGCGCGATCAGGAAGACGCCCGCCTTCACCATGGTTGCGGAGTGGAGATAGGCGCTCACCGGCGTGGGCGCGGCCATCGCGTGGGGCAGCCAGAAATGGAACGGGAACTGCGCCGATTTGGTGAAACAGCCGAGCAGGATCAGAATCAGGATCGCGGGATAGAGCGGCGAGGCGCGCACGACATCTCCGCTCGCAAGGATGGTCACAAGGTCGAACGACCCGACCGTCAGTCCCAGCATGACGACGCCCGCAATCAGCAGCAGGCCGCCCCCGCCAGTGATCGCGAGAGCCATGCGCGCGCCCTGCCGCGCCTCGGCCTTGTGGCGCCAGAAGCCGATCAGGAGGAAGGATGACAGGCTCGTCAATTCCCAGAAGATCAGCAGAAGCAGGACGTTGCCGGAAATCACGATCCCCAGCATCGCGCCCTGGAACAGCATCAGGCTGGCGAAGAACCGCCCGGTCGCCTCTCCGCTCGCGAGATAGAAATGGCCGAAGATGACCACCAGCAGACCGATGCCGAGGATCAGCCCGGCGAACATCAGCCCCAAGGGATCGACCATCAGCGAGAGGTCGAGGCCGAGGGCGGGCACCCAGGCGATCGAAGCGGCCGGTATTTCCCCCGCCAGAACGGCGGGCGCGAGCGTCACGAGCAGAATCAGCCCGATCGCGCTCGCCAATGCGGCGAGGCCCGAATGCCAGATACGTTCGCGTCCTCCGGCCACTGCGATCGCCAGCGAGGCGACGAACGGGAGCGCAATGAGCAGGAACAATGTCAATGGTATACCCATCGGCAGAATCGATCACCCAGTGCTGGCATCGGTCGGTTAATGCGCCGCCGCCACCGCTCGCCTGTCGAAACAAACGCTGCGGAAAGCGCGAAAGCGCGTGCGTGCAGGTCCCGTTACACACGCAAATCGCCTCGCGGCAAGAACAACCGAACAAAGACCTGTTTGGGACGGCCCATACGCCCCTTTCCCCAGCGTCCGAAGCCGATCCGTTCCGCTATTGGGCGGGTGCGGTGCGCTCGGCCGCGCTCTGGGCTTCCTTTTTCAGCGTGGGCGTAAGTCTCGTCGTCCGGGCGGCAATCGGCGTGCCGTCGCCCATCTTGCCGTTCGCCTCGATATCCTCGAGCAGCAGCTTCATCTCGGCGATCTCTTTCACCTGTGCCGCGATGATGGAATCGGCCAGCTTGCGGACGCGCGGATCGCTGATGTTCGCCCGCGCGCTGGTCATGATCGCGATCGAATGGTGCGGGATCATGGCCGACATATAGTCCTCGTCATCCACCGTCGCCTGGCTGCGCACCAACCATAGCGCCCCTGCGAACACCACCGCGCCGACCGCCAGGATGATCACATTCTTCTTCGTGTCGCGATACATGCCCCACATGAAGAGCAACATGACGATCATCATCATCCCGCCCATCACGAACATCATCCAGAAGCGCGTCTCGCTCCAGAAGACGTGATCGAGTTCGAAGGTGTTCAGATACATCAGGCCGAACATGATCGCGGTCGAGGTGGCGACCATCGCCATGAAGCGCCAATAGGAGCTGCCGCCGCCCGAGTGGTTGCCTGACTGGTTGGAAGAGTGGTCCATTCCTGCCTCCGTTTTTTCGATTACAACACGATCCAGCCCAGGGCCTTGGCACCCATCCACAGGCCCATGCCGATCATGAACAGGTTCTCGGTCAGGGAGACGAAGCCGAGCGGCACATTGCTGCTACCGCCGACGCAGGCGCATTTGAGTTCGCGCTTGTCGATATAGACCGCCTTGAAGACGCTGACCGCGCCGATCGTGCCGATGAAGAGCGAGATCGGGACCGAGACGACGGGAAGCGCATGGGCCACCATCAATACGCCCGCCAGCGCCTCGCCGAAGGGGTAGATAAAACCATATCGCACCCAGCGGCGCGCCAGGAGGTCGTAATTGAGGAACATGGTCGAGAAGCTGCGCACGTCCTGCAGTTTCTGAATCGCGAGCAGCGCCATCGACAGGCTGACGAACCATTCCACCGCCTGCACGGTGAAAATCGTGTCGAAGACGTACCAGCTGATCGCGAGACCCAGCAGGAAAGCGACGCCGAAAATGGCGATCACCGGCTGGTAACTGGTCTCGTCCTCTTTCCTGACGGACTTGCCGAAATGTTCGCGCAGATCATCGTAGCCGCCGATGCGCTCGCCATCGATAAAGGTCTGCGGCGTCGTCTTGACGCCGTGCTTTTCCTTGAACGCGTCGGTCTGCTCGCGCGTTTCGAGATGATGGTCCTCGATCTCGAAGCCTTCGCGCTTCAGCAGGTCGATCGTCTTGAGGCCGTAGGGACAGACGTGTTCGGGCATCACCATCCGATAGACGGTGGCCTTCCTGGCGGACGGGCTGCGATCGCTCACGATGCGCTCCCATGGCTTGCCGGGTAGCTCGCCCAGACGGTGCGGCCCTCCGGTCCGAAGGCGATGACCTGATAGGCCTGGCGGTGGTCGCCATGCTCCATCCCCGGCGAGCCCATCGGCATACCGGCGACGGCTAGGCCGGTGACCCCGGCGGGGCGGTCCGCCAGCAGGCGTTCGATATCGGCGGCGGGAACGTGGCCTTCGATCACATAGCCTTCGACGATCGCGGTGTGGCACGATCGCAAATCGTTCGGCACGCCGTTCTCGGCCTTGACCGCACCCATGTCGGGATGATCGACCGAAGTGACCTCGTGCTTGTCGCCCTGTTCCATATGATCGGCCCAGGCGAGGCAGCAGCCGCAATTGGGGTCGCGATACATGGTGAAGCTGGCGGCCTGCGCGGCGCAGGCGGTAAGCGCCGTGCCGATGACGAGCGCGCCCGCGAGCGAGCGGCGGGCCATGGCGGATCGTAAGCTGTCGATCATCGAAGTTCTCCTTAAATTCCAAGTCCGAGGTGGCCGGGCCCCTGCGCCAATTCCGCGCCCCAATAGCCCTGCGCCACCAACGCCGCTGCAATCAGCACGATGACGATTCGGAACGCCCCGCGATCGGCGCGAAACGCCAGCAGCGCGGCGAGCGGAGCGGCAAGCGCCAGTCCCGTCCCCGTCCAGCGATGCCAGTGCATCGTGGCACCCCCGCCGAACCAGATGCCTGTGTGGATCCAGCCGAACAGGGCAGCGATCACCGCGCCCGCGGCGCCTGCGACCGTCATCACATTGGCGGCCTGCGCCAGCGGGGCCGACGACCGGGCCACGGCCAGCATCTCTACCAGCGCCGCCACGATGAGGAGCGCGATCGGAAAATGCACCGTGGCGGGGTGCAAGCGCGTCAGGACCGAACCGCTGGAGGAGGCGTGCTCGCTATCCGCGCGCGGCACCTCCGGCGTCTCGCTGCCTGGCGAGGCCGGTCCGTCGCTGTCCTGCGCGGATGCGGCAGGTGCCTCCGTCCCGACCGGCGCCTTTGCCGCGCCGTGCTTCTCGCCGCCATGCGCGACAGCGGGCTGCGCGAGGATCGCCAGGATAAGAACCAGCGTGGCGGCCATCCTATGGAAGAGGCGCGTCACCGCTTCGCCTTTTCGAACAGATCGATCAACTCGCCGAATTTGCGCCGCTGCTCGCTCTCGTCGCCGCTGGCGATGGCTTCAGCCACGCAGCATCCGGCATGGCGCTTCAGGATTTCGCTTTCCGCCCGGCCCAAAGCGGCCTTCACCGCCTGCAACTGGGTAAGGATGTCGATGCAATAACGATCGTCCTCGACCATCTGCGCGACCCCGCGCACCTGGCCTTCGATGCGGCGCAGGCGGTTGAGGACCTTCGTGGTTTCGGGCGTGGCAGCCATGATCGGCCTTTCGATCGGAAAGCCTTCGCGGCCTTCTTGCAATACTGTAGGGGGGTATATATGTCGCCTCCCCAAGGAGTTGCAAGCCCGATGTCCGATCTGATCCTTTCCCGCCGCCGCCTGTTGGGTGCAGGCCTGCTTGGAGCAGGTATGCTGGGCACCATGCCCGCCTGGGCACGCGGGGCCTCGATCCACCATGGTGGCGCGATCCGGTCCGGGTTCGACGAGGTTTCGGGCGCGAGCATCGATCTGACCGTGGGCGAAGGAATGCATACGGTTCAGGGGTGGCGCGGCCATGCCATCGCCGTCAATGGAAGCGTGCCCGGCCCGCTCGTGCGCCTGAAGGAAGGCACGACGGTACGCCTCAACGTCCACAACACGCTCGACGAGGATACCTCGATCCACTGGCACGGGCTGCTGCTCCCCTTCCATCTCGACGGAGTGCCGGGCGTCAGCTTTCCGGGCATCGCGCCGGGCCAGAGCTTCACCGCCGAATTCCCGGTGCGGCAGGCGGGCACCTATTGGTGGCACTCGCACTCAAACCTGCAGGAACAGGCCGGTCATTACGGGCCGATCGTGATCGATCCCGCCGGACCCGATCCGGTGCAGGCGGATCGCGATTACGTGCTGCTGCTGAGCGAGTTCACCCCGCTCCACCCACACACGATCATGGACAAGCTCAAGAAGGGCGAAGGGTACTTCAACCACCAGCAGAACACCTGGACCGACGATTATCCGCTGTCTGGCGAGGACCGGCGGATGTGGGCGCGCATGCGCATGATGGCGACCGATATTCTCGACGTGACCGGTTCGACCTACACCTATCTCGCCAACGGACACGGCCCGGAAGAAGGGCTGGAATATCTCTTCAATCCCGGCGAGCGGGTGCGCATCCGCGTGATCAATGGCAGCGCAATGAGCTTCTTCAACATCCGCATTCCCGGCGCGACGATGTATGTGGTGGCCGCCGACGGGTTGAACGTGCGCCCGGTCCCGGTGCAGGAATTCCAGATCGGCACGGCCGAGACCTACGATATCGTGGTGGAACCGACCGGCGAGGCGATGACCATCGTCGCCGAAGCGATGGACCGGTCCGGCATGGCGGTGGCGACTCTGGCTAGCAGGCCGGGCGCCCGCGCGCCGGTGCCCGCACTGCGCGATCCGCCGCTGCTCACCATGGCCGATATGGGAATGAACCATGGAGCCCATGGCGGCGGGATGGACCACGGCAGCATGGATCATTCCAGCATGGACCATTCCGCAATGGACCATTCCGCAATGGGCCATGCCATGCCCGCCCAGACCTCGGCGACCGAGCCGATGGACATGTCCGGCATGGATATGGGCAGCATGAACATGCGCGATACGTCGAAGCTTCCGCCCACCGTCAAGATCGGCCCCGGAATCGACATGGTGTCGATGAACCCCGTCGATCGCATGGGCGATCCCGGCCTGGGCCTGGACGACGTGCCGCATAAGGTTCTCACCTACAAGGATCTCGTGGCGCTCGAACCGAACGACGATCTGCGCCGCCCGTCACGCCAGATGGAAATCCATCTGACCGGCAATATGGAACGCTATATGTGGTCCTTCGACGGCAAGAAGTTCACCGCCGTGAGCGACGATCCGATCCGCTTCGCCTATAACGAACGTGTCCGTGTGAAGCTCGTCAACGACACGATGATGGCACATCCGATCCACCTGCACGGCCATTTCTTCGAACTGGTCAATGGCGCGCCTGCCGACCGGCAACCTCAGAAGCACACGGTGATCGTGCAGCCCGGCGGCAGCGCCACCTTCGACCTCACCGCCGACGAACAGGGCGACTGGGCCTTCCACTGCCACCTGCTCTATCATATGCATTCGGGCATGTTTCAGATCGTGACGGTCGCCAAGCCGCCATCTGCCCCCGATGTGAAGCGGGTGGGAGAAGACTGATGCGCCTGATCGTCGCCATGCTGCTGGCGGGCACCGCCGCCCCGGCCTTCGCGCAGGACCATTCGGGCCATGCAATGCCCGCCGCGCCATCACCTGCCCAATCCGAATGCGAGAAGGAAGCTGCACGCCATCGCGCCATGGGCCACCCGGTGTCCGAGGGAGCGTGTGCGCCCGCGACGCAACCGGGCGAACCCGTCTCCGCCGATCGGCACGACGGCCATTCCGACATGGATCATTCGCAAATGGACCATGGCCAGATGGAGGCAATGGACCATTCTGCGATGGATCATCAGGCGATGGACCACGGAGCCATGGATCATGCAGGGATGCAATCGTCCGGCCAAGCGCCGATGGACCATCAGGCGATGGATCACGGAGCCATGGATCATGGCACCGTGGACATGACCCCCATTCCGCTAGGACCGCCCCCGGCTTCGGCCGGATCGGGACCGCCTAGCGCCGCCGATGCGATCTGGGGCGCCGAAGCGATGCGCGCCTCGCGCGAGGCCCTGCGCGCCGAGAATGGCGGAATGAAAACCTTCTGGTTCCAGGGCGACCGCGCCGAATATCGCGCACGGGAAGGTGGCGATGGCTACCTGTGGGACGTGCAGGGCTATTACGGCGGCGATCTCGACAAGGTCTGGTTCAAGAGCGAGGGCGAAGGCACATTCGGCGAAAGCCCCGAAGCCGCTGAAATCCAGGGATTGTGGAGTCATGCGATCGGCCCTTGGTGGGACTTGCAGGCTGGTGTCCGGCAGGACCTGACCGGTCCCGAACGCACCCATGCCGTGATCGGTGTGCAGGGCCTCGCGCCTTATATGTTCGAGGTCGACGCGGCCGCTTTCCTGTCGACCAAGGGCGATCTGACGGCACGTGTCGAAGCCGAATTGGACCAGCGCATTACCCAGCGCCTGATCCTGCAGCCACGCGCCGAGGTGAACCTGGCAGCGCAGGACATCCCCGAACTGGGTGTCGGAGCAGGTCTCGATTCGGTCGAGCTCGGTCTGCGTCTGCGCTACGAATTCGCCCGTGAATTCGCGCCCTATATCGGTGTCGAACAGGAGTCGAAGGTGGGCCAGAGCGCCGATTACGCCCGCGCGGCCGGCGAGGATCCGAGCTTGACCAATTACGTCCTCGGGATACGCTTCTGGTTCTGAACGCGGAGGTCCAGAGCCTTTTAGGTCAGGCCGGTATGTACCCGCCACGATCAGCGGTCATCGGATCGATCAGAATGTGAGGTCGGCAGCCAGCAGATCGTGGGCGGGAACTGGGCCGACGGCGGCCTGTCCGATTTACGGGCATAACCTGGCAGAGCGGACACTGCCCTTGCAGCGCAGCGCAGCTCTCGTAAGTGGCCGCTGTAATGGACGCGAATTTCTATGAGAATGATCTGGAACGGCTGGAGAACTCGGGGCGTCGCCGCACGCTGACCGAAGCGATTGGCCGCGATTTTTCCTCCAACGACTATCTCGCCTTGGCTGGATCGACCGCTCTGCGCACTGCCGCTGCCGAAGCGATCGCTCGAGGCGTCGGGATCGGATCAGGGGGATCGCGCCTCCTGCGCGGCAACTCGCCCGAACATATCGCGCTGGAAGCCGATGCAGCCCGGTTTTTCGGCAGTGAGAGCGCGCTGTTCGTGGGTTCGGGCTATGGCGCCAACTCCCTCATCCTTTCGACCCTGCCCCAGAGGGACGACCTCGTGCTGCACGACGCGCTGATTCACGCCAGCGCACACGAGGGTATGCGACTGTCACGCGCCCCATGCCAAAGCTTCGCGCATAACGACGTCGACGCGGCAGCGGATGCTATCAAAAAATGGCGGGCACGCGGTGGACGAGGAACACCGTGGATCGCAATCGAAACGCTTTACAGCATGGATGGCGATGTCGCGCCGATTGCCGACTTCGCTGCCCTTGCCGACAGAAACGGGGCGATGCTGCTGATCGACGAGGCCCATGCGGCGGGGATTTGCGGACCCAAGGGGCGCGGATTGGCGGCGCAATTGCAGGGGCGGGAAAACATCGTCACGCTGGCGACCTGTGGCAAAGCGCTGGGGTGCGAAGGCGCGCTGATCCTCGCGCCTGCCATACTGCGCGATTTTCTTGTCAATCGGGGGCGCGGATTTATCTTCTCGACCGCGCCATCCCCGCTGATCGCCGCGATCGCCCGCGAAAGCCTGGCCATCGTGGCGCTTGCCGATGATCGGCGCGACCGGCTGAATGAACTGATCGCGAAGGCGGGATATCATTTCGGTCCGCTCGGTATTCCATCCAGCGGCACGCATATCCAGCCCGTGATCGTCGGCGAGGATGCTCGCACGATGCACATCGCGGCGACCCTGCGGGATCGTGGCTTCGATGTGCGGGGGATACGTCCGCCCACGGTTCCGGCAGGGACCGCACGCCTGCGCATTTCCATCACACTCAACACCGACGAGACCGAGATCGCCGAACTCGCCGTTGCGCTGGGAGACTTGCTTTGAAGACCATCGTCGTCACCGGGACCGATACCGATATCGGCAAGACAGTATTCGCTGCCGGTCTCGCCAGGGCTTTGGGAGGATATTATTGGAAGCCGATCCAGGCCGGACTCGATGACGGTAGCGACAGCGCGCGGGTCGCCGATCTCGGGGTTCCGGCTTCCGCGATCATTCCCGAAGCCTATCGCCTGACAACGCCATGCTCACCCCACCGCGCCGCCGAGCTGGACGATATCGCGATCGATCCGTCCCGCCTCGCATTGCCGAGCCTCGAAGCGCCATTGGTGGTCGAAGGTGCGGGTGGCGCGCTGGTCCCGGTTACTCGCAATCTGCTCTACGCTGACCTCTTCGCGCAATGGACGGCGCCGGTCGTGATCGTCGCCCGCACGATGCTCGGAACCATCAACCATTCGCTTTTGACCATCGAGGCGCTTCGCGCGCGGCGCGTTCCGATACTCGGCATCGCGTTCGTCGGCGATCCGCAGGAGGAAAGCGAAGCGACCATCTGCACGATCGGCAATGTCGAGCGTCTGGGACGGCTCGCCAGACTGGACCCGCTCAACGCCGATACGCTTTCCCGCGCCTTCGCGGCTGGATTTTCGGAAGGGACATGGGGATGAGCCAGTCCCCGGTATGGCACCCGTTCACCCAACACGGCTTGCGTGAACCGATACCGCACATCGCGCGAGCGCAGGGCGCGGTGCTTCACACGGAGGACGGGCGCGAAATTATCGACGCGATCTCTTCCTGGTGGGTGACGACGCATGGTCATGCCCACCCGCGGATTGCGGCGGCGATCGCCGAACAGGCCGCAGTCCTCGACCAGATCATCTTTGCAGGGTGGACCCACGCGCCGGCTGAAAAGCTTGCGAAGAGCCTGCGCGAGATCATGCCTCAAAGCCTGACGCGCGTGTTCTTCTCCGATAGCGGATCGACCAGCGTCGAAGTCGCGCTGAAAATGGCGCTTGGGTACTGGCTGCATCGAGGCGAGGCACGGCATCGCATTGTCGTGATGGAAAACGGCTATCATGGCGATACGATCGGAACGATGTCGGTCGGGGCGCGCGGAGCATTCAACCAGGCATACGAACCGCTGCTGTTCGACGTGACTTCGATACCGTTTCCGACACAGGGTTCCGAACAAATTTCCCTCGACAGGCTTGAAGAAGCATGTCGGGCCGATGCGGCAGCATTCATTGTGGAACCCCTGATGCTGGGGGCGGGTGGAATGCTCATGTATTCCGCGCAAACTCTTGCGGAGATGCGCCGGATTTGCGCGCAATTCGGCACTCTCTTCATCGCCGACGAGGTCATGACCGGTTGGGGGCGAACCGGCACATTGCTCGCGTGCGAACAGGCTGGGATCGAGCCTGACATCCTGTGTTTATCGAAAGGGCTCACAGGCGGAGCCATTCCGCTGGCAGTGACGATGGCAAGCGAACCGGTGTTCGATGCGCATTGGAGCGATGACCGGGCGCGGATGTTCTTTCATTCGTCGAGCTACACCGCCAATCCCATCGCCTGCGCTGCCGCGAACGCCAATATCGCGATCTGGCGAGACGAGCCGGTGATGGATCGGATCGACGAATTGGGGAAGCGGCAAGCCGAGCGCCTCGACAGGCTGGCGTCACACGCACTGGTTCACAACCCCCGCCGGATGGGCACCATCACCGCCTTCGACGTAGGCGAAGCGACTGGCTACCTCTCCGATCTCGCCCCGCGCATGTTGGCATTGTTTCGCGAACGGAACGTTCTGCTCCGCCCGCTTGGCAATACGGTCTATGTCATGCCGCCATATTGCGTCGATTCAGGCCAATTGGACCAGATCTATGAAGCCATCGAACACGTCTTGAACGAGATTGCTGTTCGCTAGCGACCTTGGAATGTTCTGACGTCGAAACTGGGCCGTAAGCGGACCATCCGCTGATAACCGGAACTCAGGCAAAGGTGCGGCGAACGAAATCACGTCTTCGCGGGCAGTGTTTGGCGCCACTAACCTTGGGCGGCTGTCGCTTGCCTATTAAAGGTCTCTGCGCGCTGATGCGACGCGCCCCGGCTGATCCTCCTAAAGCGCAGACACACTGCAGCTTTCAGCCAGCTCGATTTGCAAATCGAACCTGGAGATTTAAGGTGCCGTGGTCGTGGGCTTGGGGAGGCATCGATGACGCATTTTTCGAAGCTCGGATGGTTTGCTGCGGCGACAATGGTGGTTCCCATGCCCGTCACGGCGATGGACACCTTGGCAGATGAAAATGACGCCGTCATCGCCGCGCTGGACAATGCCATCGATGCCGCGACTGCGCGGGATGTTTTCAATACGCCTGAAACCGAGCTCGCCGTCTGGGAGAGGCTTTATACGAGAGCCAGGGGCGCAGACCATCCCGCCGACCTGATGGCGCGCGCGGCCCTCGGATATGGTATCGCGCTCTATTACAGCGAAAGATACGAAGAGGCCGAAGCCAGGGTCGACGAGGCGCGGACACTGGCGGCAACGCTCGGACAGGCGGCCGATCCCTGGAGGTATCGGCTGCTGAGCTACGCATCGCTCGTCGCCGGGGAGCGCGGCAAGCAGGACCAATCGAAAGCCTTCGCCGAGGAAGCGCGCGCTTCGGCCAAAACCCTGTATGGTGAAGACAGTGCGGAAATGGGTCTGGCACTCAACGCCACCGCGCTGACGCACTGGATCGCGGGCGACCTTCCCGCGGCGCGCGATGCGATGTGCCACGCCGCCGACCTCGCCGAGGCACACCTCCCTGCATCCGATTACATGGTGTCGAACAACATGTTCTCCTGCGCGGTCGCCGAGAGCATGGTCAGCGATGACGACGATAAAGTCATAGAGTATCTCGCGCGGGCATCGGCTTTCGCGCTCGCGAACCTTCCGGCGGACCATTCGCGCATGGGCTATATCTTCAACAGCCACACGAACATGATGGGTCGTCTGGGCCGACATGGCGAGGTCGAGGCGCTGTCGCGCAAGGCAATCAACCTGTATGCCGATGCCGGGCTGGGGGACACGCTGGTGGTCCTCAACGTCCATTCGACGCTGTCGGGCAGCCTGCTGGCACAAGGCAAGCTCGAACAGGCGCTGGATGTGGCGCTTGCCCTCATCGAGAAAGCCGAGCGGAGATCGGCCCTTTCATCGCCCGGCCTCATCCCGCAAGCGCATGGCAATGCCGCACAAGCCTATATCGGGATGGGGAAGCTGCGCGAGGCCGCGGACCATCTTCGTGAGGCCATCCGCCTCTATCAGACGGAAAAGTCCGAGATGCTGGGCATGGCGACCAGCCAGATGCGCGCCGCGCTCGTGCTTCAGAAGCTCGGAGAGCGGGAGCAGGCGGCGGAATACTTCGCAAGCGCGCTCGAAACGGGCGCGGACCCCGGAAAGCTCCCGGATCTGAGGCGTCCATCCTTCGATTTGTTCCGCGCCCAGTATCTCGTGCGCGATGGGCGTCCGCAAGCGGCGTGGGCGGTGGCCGAGCCGATGGCCAGAGCGCAGGCCGAGCGTTTCCTCAGCCTGTCAGCAAAGCGTAGCGAGCTGGTCGCCCTGCAAGGCACGCTGGCTCCGGCCATGGCGGAGACCGCCTATATCGCGCTGCTCAACGACAAGCCCGACGAGGCATTTCACTTCGCTCAGCTCGCTTTGCTATCGGAGCTGGCCTTGGCCGATCTGCAGTCCGGGATGCGCCTGTCGAACGATCGTCCCGAACTGGCCGCGCTGGTCGGCGATTTGCGGCAGGCCGAGCGGAAATCTCTCGGATTCCAGAAACAGCTTCGCGAAATGGGGGCGCAGGAGCAGCAGGACAGGCTGGCGCAGGAGGAAGAGGCCAATCAGGCGCACATCCAGCAGCTGAAAAGCCGGATCGCGCGCGACTGGCCGCAATATACTGCTTTGCTGACACCCCGAATCGCAAGTCTGGATGAGGTTACCGCCGCTCTGCGACCGGGCGAAATGATGGCCTTGCCGATCGCGCTCGGCGACCGCATGGTTTCCGTCCTGATCGATCGCGATGGGCTCGACTGGGCCGAGACGGATATTCCTGCGGCATCGTTGCGCGCAGACGTGCGGTCCTTGCGACAGGCCTACGACTTTTCCGCAGCCGATACCGACCTTGCGGACCAATTTCCCATAGAGGCATCGCGGCATCTCCACGATGCCCTGTTCCCACCCGCGCTCGCACCTAAACATAAGGCTGCGAACCGTGTCTTCATGCCGGCGAGCGGGGCATTCGCGACCATTCCGGTAGCGAGCCTGCTGACGCGAGATTTTGACCGTTCGCTCGAGCCGCGAGATTGGCCGTGGCTGCTGGCGGACAAGAGCGTTCAGGTGCGCGTGAGCCTGTCTGACAACAAGGAAACACCGCCGGAGAGGCGCGCCGAAATGCGGTTCTTCGGGATTGGCAATCCCGCGACAGGTGCTGTGAGCGCGCCCGCATTCGCTGATACGGAATCGCGACCGGGCTTGTCCGACCTGTTCCGCGGGACGCCCGATGCCAGAGCCCTCGCCGACCTACCCGCCCTGCCGGAAACGGGCGAGGAATTGCGCGAGATCGCGCGGGCGCTGGGTGAAGACAGAGGCATGGTCCTGACCGGCGGTAACGCCACCGAAGCAGCCGTCCGAAAAGCCGACCTCAGCGCATACGATGTCCTCGCCTTCGCGACGCATGGACTGGTCAGCGGCGAGATCAACGGGCTGATCGAACCAGCGCTGGTTCTGACGCCGATCGAAGGGGATGGGAGCGAGAATGACGGTCTTCTGACAGCGTCGGAGATCGCCGCGCTTCAGATCGACGCCGATTGGGTGATCTTGTCGGCTTGCAATACCGGCGCAGGCGACAGCGCCTCTTCGCCGTCCTATTCCGGGCTGGCGCGGGCCTTCCGCCAGGCTGGCGCGCGCTCGCTCCTCCTGTCGCATTGGCGTGTGCGCGACGATGTCGCCTCCCGTCTGACCGTCGCGACCGTTCGGAATGCCGCGCGGGGAATGGACCGGGCCGAGGCCTTGCGGCAGGCACAGATCGAGCTGATGCGCGATCCCGATCTACCCGAAGCTGCCAATCCGGCGGTCTGGGCACCCTTCGTCCTGATCGACGACTGACACGCGCCGGACGGCTCGCCCAGTAACCTAAAGCCCGGTGACCTAAAGCCCAGTAACCTAAACCCCGGAGACCCAAACCCTAGTCGACGACGAGGTAGACCCTTGCCGCCTCCGCCGAACGATTGGCGAGGCGAATGGTGTAGCGCGCCGAATAGGCGGGCAGCCAGCGGCACGTCGCGCTCGGCGCAATCTGCGTTTGGCAGACCGTATTGCCTTTCTTGTCCAGGATCAGGAAGCTGACCGGCGTTCCGCCTCGGGCCGCAGCAGCGACTTCCGCCGCTTCCCCGGCGAGGAAGAGCTGTTCCAGCTCGACCGCACGCAGACCTTCGACCACGGCCCGACGATATCCCCGGCCCAGGGCGCGACCGCGCAAGGGCGGCGAGGCGAAAGAGGATTGCGCGCGCCATTCGGCAAGCGGATCGTCCTTTGTGCCATCGATCGCCTTGACACCACTTCGGTCAAGGGCAGCCACGATGCGGTCGCGGTGCTCCCCCTGCCCGGCGGCATCGGCCTTGACCAGCATACCGGCGATCCGCTCGGCGTCGCTCGCATTCGCTGAAGGGGCGACAGGAGCTGCCGCAACGGAAGCCCGCTCCGGCGCGCAGCCGGAGGCGAGGGCGACGGCACAGGCGAGGATGGGAAAGGGAAACCGGTCAGGAACAATCATACTTGCCTCCGCTCGTCCATCGCAACTTCGAAACGAGCCCCCCGGTCCGCGTCGATCAGGCGCAGCTGCCAGCCATGCCGTTCCGCAATGGCACGCGCCAGTGCCAGGCCGAGGCCCGCTCCGTTCTCGCCGTGCTCGTGCGCGGAGCTGCGATAGAAGCGCTCGAAAATCCGCTCGCGATCCGGCTCTGGAACGCCGGGGCCGTCATCCCGGACGACCAGCCGTGGCCCCGGTTCGAGAACGAGCTCGATCGTGCCGCCCGCGGGGACATATTTGAATGCGTTGTCCAGCAGATTGGTGATCAGCCGTGCCAGATGTTCCGCTTCGCCATCAACGGTCACGCCCGGTGCGATGTCCCAGTCGAAACGATGCCCCGATTCCTCTGCGCTATCGCAGTAAAGCTCGCAGATACTCTCGCAAAGCGCGCTCAGATCGACCGGTTTCAGACCGAGCTGATCGCCCTGCCGGGCTTGGCTCGCAGCAATATCGAGCAGGCTTTCGAGCGTGGCGATCAGCGACCTGATATCCTCGCGCGCCGCCACCAGATGCCGGGCCGTGGCCGGGTCGGGATCGGAACCGAGTGCCTTGACCAGCTTGCCATCGAGATGCGTCAGGGGCGTGCGGACTTCGTGGGCGATCTGGTCGGAGGCGTTGCGATAGGACACCATCAGGCGCTTCACCCGGTCGAGCACAGCGGCAGAATGCGCAGCCAGCTCGTCGATTTCATCGAACCTGCGATTATGCATCAGCGGAACGAGCGCACTCGTGTCGGTGGATTCGAAAGCGGCGTTGATGCCAGCGATACGGCGCTGCAGACGCCTCGTGGCAAAGCGCGCCGCCAGGCCGACCAGCAAGACGAGCAGCAGGCCGCCGCCCAGAAACGCGAACCCCACCCGGCGTAATAGCGGGCCGGTATCCTCGATCTCGTGCGCGACCAGCAAACGCAGATCGGGCCCCAATTGCGTGGCTCGCGCCAGCGCTTGTGTCGTCCTGCCGAGTGTTATGGTGCCGCTCTCGGAGATCGCCGGATCGAGATCGGGCCAGGCGCGGATATCTCCGGCCAGGCGGGCCCCGTTTTTTCCTGTCAGAAGATAGTGCGGCCGTGCGCCGTCCACGGGGACCAGCGCCAGCCTGTCCGCAATCCGACTGGTCAGCTCGCCGACCCCTCCGCTGGAATGGATATCCACGAGGCCCGCCAGATCGACATCCACCGCATTGCGCCCGGTCTCCTCCAGCGTCGCGCGGATGGTCTGGTCGGTGATGAACCAGAGCCCCGCGACAAGCACGACCGCGACCGCAAGCGCGGTGGCGACAAGCCGGGAAAAGATGGACGTGCGGTCCTGCAAGATCACCTGCCGTCCAGCAGGCGATAGCCCGATCCCCAGATCGTCTCCAGCGCGGGCGTGTCGAAGCCGTCTTCGAGCTTGCGCCGCAGACGCCCGATATTGACGTCGACCACGTTCGTCTGCGGATCGAAGGACATGTTCCAGACATCCTTCAAGAGCATCTCGCGCGTCACCGTCTCGCCGGCGTTTTCGATGAAGTACCGGAACAGTTCGAATTCACGCGGGCTCAGCGCCAGGTGCCGGTCCTGGCGGAAGGCGGTGCGGGCTTTCACATGGCATTCGAACGCGCCGTAAAGGATGACCGCGCTGTGTTCGCGGCCCGATGCGCGGCGGTGCAGAGCCTGGACGCGTGCCTGCAATTCGCAGGCTTCATACGGCTTGGCGAGATAATCGTCGGCGCCCGCCTCAAGCCCTTCGGTGCGGTCGGTCGTCCGGCCCAGCGCCGAAAGCATGAGCACCGGTGTGCCGACGCCGCTTTCGCGCAGGCGATGGACGATGGTGAGGCCATCGATATCGCCCAGCATCCGGTCGAGGATGATGATGTCGAAATCTTCCATCCCCGCGCGTAGCAGTCCGCCGGAACCGGTGGCCTCCCACGTCACACGATCGCCGTTTGCGGAGAAAAGCTCCTGTATTTCGGCGGCCGCGCGTCGGTCGTCTTCGACATACAGGATCGATAGCGCCCCACTCATGCCGAGTAGCCTCCCCTATTGCCCGCCGTCCGCGACGCATGGGAATGTGCCATCGTCGCAGAACGGGGGCAAGCATACGGCATGGATCGGATCGGTACCGAGGGTCAGCCGAGATCCTCGACCGAAACCCAGCCTGTCGTGCCGTAATCGTCCGCGACCTCGATGAAGAGCCCTTCGCGCTGTCCGGTCGGAGTCAGGCGGGTGCCGCTGCGCAGCGCCCGAATCTGGTCCGCCCCGGCGGACGGGCCGGCGCGCAGGACGGTATCGACGGCGACGCTGGCCGCAGCGTTTGCTGGCGCACTCGCCGATTGGGCAGCAGGACGTACGGAAGCCGCGATGGCCGCCTTCTGGCCGACCACTTCGTTGAAGGCCAGGATGACCGCTTCGGCCATCATCTTTCCGTTCTTGCTGTTGCCATAACCCGCCGCATTGACTCCGGCCGACCAGGCTGTGGCGCCGCCGAAACTCAGCGAACTCTTCTTGACCGTGCCCGAACCGACCGCAACGGCCTGTCCGGTGGCCGGGCTGAGCAGTTTGATACCCGCCGCCACGCGCTTCTTCTTGCCGCCGAGGCCACCGAAAGCACCCAGCAGGGCACCTGCGAACGGCACTTTGCTCGCAACGCTGGTCAGCGCGCCGGAACGAAGCAGGCCTTCGGTCACGGCCGTCTTCGCGATCGAGATCGACTGGTCGACCTCTTCCGACGATCCGCCGATGACGTTCATGAGGAAATCGGCAGGGACGCCGCTGGCATTGCTGTGCGGGGTAAAGCAGCCCGATTCGATCGCCAGCGAATTGACCAGTTCGCGCGGGCTGCCGAGGCCGAATTCGGTCCAGCCCTGCGTGTCGCCATCGACGACCGCGATCGTGCCCAGGCTGGTCTCGCAACGCGCCAGTTCGACATCACCCTTCTTCGCCATTGCGGGCGAAGCGGCGGGAATGAGCAGGGCGGCGGTTGCGAGCAGTGTGACGGCTTTCTTCATGGCAATTCCCCTCTGTGTGACGATGGCTCCTTATCGCGCGGGCTCGCCGGGCGGCCCACACACCTTGCCTGTCAGAAAGATGACAATGTCCGTCAGATTTGGGGGAGCAGGTCAGCGTCGCTCGGTGGACCCGAAGGTGATCCAGGCGCCCAGCGGGTTTGCCGGGATATTTGCGGCAGCGGCCGATCCCGGATCAAGGGCGACCCTCGCTGGGATCCGCGAGGAGCGATCCTGACCCGCTGAAGACGTCCAGCGCGCCCAGTCGGTCGCGATTTCGGCGGTCGGCGGCGGAGGCAGTGCGAAATCGCTGCCCTGCGCGGGCGCTGTCATGCCAGCGATCGGGGCCGTGATATTCGCGATCGCAAGCGTCTTCTGCGCGGCGGTGACCGCTCCAAAGTTAGCGGCGCGAAACGCTGCCGTCCCTTGGATCGTGTTGCTGGAAGCGGTTCTGATTCCATAGGTCAGACCGACATGGCTCCCTCCGCTTCCAGCCAGGAAGCCCGAGACATAGGCTCCGCGCGAAACGGTCCTGCCACCGCTGTCGACAGCGGTGAGACTGCCGGTGAAGATATTCCCGCGACCAGCACTTGGATCGGTCGTGATAGCGAGCGATGGCGCGGCGATCCCGCCCGCGCTGGACAATTGATAGCTCTCCGTGACCACATCGACGGTCGCTTCCAGGCCCAGCTTGAGCGTGGTGAAATCGATCGCCAGCCGCCCGTCGAAGCTCGAACCGGTCAGGTCGCTGGCATTCGTGGCCGTGGGCGTCGTCCAGCCTACGAGGTCGTAATTGATCAGGCCGCTTGTCGGCAGGTTCACGCTCGGCGCGCCCCAAATGGAGTGGGCGTAGCGGCTGGCAAAGGGTGTCAGGACGAAGGACTGGCGATTGCCATTCGTGACCGAGCCGCCGAAATTGCTGATACGCGACCAGCCTAGAACACCATCGCTTCCGCCGCGCTGATATTGTGACGATGCGGTCGGCTGGATGTCTATCTTTTCCAGATTGAGGTCCGCCTGCAAAAGCACGCCGTCGGTGGTTTTGATCGGGGTCGCGACACCCACTGCCGCAGCTGCGTTCGCAGTCACGAAAGCGACCTGATCGCCAGCACTGCCCACGCGAGCATTGCCGTCACCGGCGAGGAAGACGGGATTTTGCTTTCCGCCCCCGCCGCTATCGCCACCATTGGTCGCACCGGTTGCTGACTTCTGGCTCGGATCGCCCAGTCCCGCGAGCGCGGTTCCTGATCTGCCGAACACCGCCACGCCCTGCAACGCATTGTTCTGGTTGCGATCGAAGACGTTATACGTGAAGCCCGCATGGCTCGCACCCTTGCCGAAGAGGCCGCCGAAGACCTGTCCGATGCAATAGCCCGTGCAGCCAGTGCCCGCGATGACCGTCAGCCCAAGCGATTGATTTTCGAACACGCCGTCCGCGCTGACCCCGAGCCCGCCCGAAGCCGCGCCCTTCGCGCCGCCCGCGGTCTGGACGCGGTAGCCGGTCCCTTCGGAATAGAGGTCGAAGTTGAATCCCACTCTGGGCGCCGCGCTGCCGAACGCGACCGCCAGATCGCCGGTGAACCAGCCGGTCGATCCGGGTGCCCCATTGCGGTTGGTCGGGGCCGTGCCGCCGACCAGGGCATATTCGATCAGCCCGGTGGCCGGGAGTTCGAAGGCGGGAGTGCCGACCAGCAAGTGCTCGGACACGTTCTGCTGCCGATTGGCGCTGCCGACATAATAGCGCGTCCAGGCCACGGCATCGCCGAACCGCCCGAATTCGCGAAGGTCCGCCGTGCGATTGGAATAATCGGTCGTCACACCCGATGGGTTATAGACCGTCATTTCCGTGATCCGGCCATCTGCAGCCACCTTGGCATCGACGCGCGCGACACGCAGCCCGTCACTGGCGAATTGCCAACCGCGCACGCTGCCGAGCTGTGGCGAAGGGTCTCCGGTTCCGCCGCCTCCGCCTCCGCCGGTTCCGCGCCCCGGAAGGCCCGCAAACCGATCCGGGTCGCCGCCATCGCCGAGATAGGCGAAATACTGGACGAAGAAATCGTTCAGCGCTGCGAAATTCGCAAAACCGCCCCCGGACGTGTTCGCCAATGCGGCGAGATAGGCCTGGATCTGCGCCTGCGTGAGCGCGGTGTATGCGCTGGGCGTCCCGCCATCGGCGATGAAGGCGTAATAGGCGTTCAGCGCGGCGACGTATTGCGAATAGATCGGCAGTCCCGCGAAGCGCACCGGATCGTTGCCTGCCGCGACGAAAGCGAAATACGCGGTGAAGAAGCTATCCAGCGATCCGAATGATGCCAAACCGCCCGCATCGTTCAGCGCGGCAAGATAGGCGCGGATCGTCGCCTGATCGAGCGCGGTATAGGCGGACGGCAGCCCGCCGCCTTGCAGATAGGCGGAATACGCATTCAGTGCGCTGACGTAAGTGGCATAGACCGGCAGGCCGCTGAACCCGTCCGGCGTGCCACCCGTGGCAAGATAGGTGAAATAGCCCGTCAGCAGATCGGCATTGGCGCCGAGCAGGTCTGCGAGCTGGCCCGAGGCGACGATGGCTTCGAGATAGGTCTGCAAGAGGTCGGAATCGACCGCGTCGTAATCGCTCGGCAGGCCGCCTCCCGCAAGGAAGGCCGCGTAGGCGTTGAGGGCCGATGCAAAGGCCGGGAAGTCGGGCGGAACGGGAAGACCGGCGAAATTGTCTGGATTCCCGCCCGCGCTGACGAAAGCGAAATAATCGCTGTAGAAGGCCGCCAGATCGGCCAGGAAACCTTCGGTTGCGCCAACTCTCGCCAGCGCGGCCAGATAGGCCCGGATCGTGTCCTGGTCGAGCGCGGTGTAGGCGCTGGGGATGCCGCCGTTTTCGAGATAGGCGTAATAGCTCGCCAGTGCTTCGGCATAACCGCCGAAGATGTTGGCATTCAGCCCTGCATATGTGTCGATCGCACCACCGCCCTGAAGGAAGGCGAGATAATCGGCGAAAAACGCGCTGCGTTCGCCCAGGAAACGGTCGAGCGCACCTGCCGCCGCGAGCTGGGCGAGATAGGAATTGAGCACTTCGGTATCGGCGGCGGAATAACCGCTCGGTACGCCACCCGCATCGAGGAAGGCGAAATAGGCATTCAGCGCCTCTGCATAGCCTGCAAAGATATTGGCATTGAGCTGACCGAAGGCGTCGATCTGGCCCCCGCCCTGAACGAACGCCGCATAATCCGCGAAGAACTGCGCATTTTCGCCCAGAATGGTGCCAAGCAGGCCGGCCGATTGCAATGTCTGGACGTAACCCAGCAGCACGCCGATATCCGCCCCATCATAGGCGCTCGGCCGCTGCCCGCTGGCGAGGAAGGCGAAATAGGCGTCGAGCGCGGCGCGATAGTCGCCGAAAAAACCGAAGCCGCCATTCGCCAGATAGGCATCGAGCAGAGCGCGGTCGGTAGCGCTCAATTGCCGCTCGAGGCCCGACGCATCGAGAAAAGCGATATAGCTTTCGACCGTGGCGAGACTGGCAGCAGTGAAATCCTGCGGCCTGCCGCCTGTGCGTAGAAATGCGAAATAGGCTTCGGTCAGATTGGTGAAACTGGCCGCGAAAAGATCGGCGTTCCCCCCATTCGCGATGAAAGTGAGATAGGCATCGGCAAGCGCCCGATCCTGGTTCGAAAATTCCGCGAAGCCGCGCGTGCGCGCGAGATATGCCGTGAAGGCGTTGATATCCGCGACATTCGCCCGCGCGAACCCTCCGGGCCTGCCGCCGATGCGGATCAGATCGAAATACTGCGCCAGAAAGCCGCTATAGGCGGTCAGGAAATCTGCACCGGAACCGCCGCCCGCAAGGAAGCCGAGATAGGTGCGGATAATGTCCGCTTGCGCCGCGGGAAATGGCGTACCGCCGAACGCACCTTCGATATTCGCGGCGGCGGCCACCAGCGAACGCAGGTCTCCGCCGGGAAAGGTTTCGATCGCCGGATTGGCCACTGCCGCCTCTACCCGGCGGGCGGCGCCAAGAATATCGCCCGACGCACCGGCCGCGGCAAGCGCGTCTCCAAGGGAGACCGGCAAGCCGTTCTGCGCTGCCGCGACCGGGCCGGCACCCCCACCCATCGCCACGACCGGATCGTGTGCGATCGCACTGCCTTCAGCAGCGGCGATCGCGTCGGGCGTGGATTGGGCGCCGTTCGATACGACCTGGCGGACGGGAGCTCCGCGCGTGGTCGCAAACATGTCTCCGCCATCGAACCTGCGCAGATCGCCAGCGCGCCCGACCCGCAGGCTGCCGCTCAGCGCGTGGCCGCGCGCCTCGCCATCGGGCCCCACACTGAAGTTCGCCGCCGAACCGATCCCCGCCACCCGGCCTTCCACGCCTTCCGGCATTCTGACCAGCGCTTCCGATCCATCCGGGCCGGTCGTGACGGTCACGCCGCCGGCGTAAAGGTCGATGCTGCCATCGGCGTTGACGCGGAAATCCGCGGCGTCGATGAAACTGGCGATTCCGCCATTGTCGAGGCGGACCTGCGTGACGCCCTCCTGCTGGTTGATCCGCGCGCCTTCGCGCACCTCAATCCTGCTCGAACTGAAGAGCGTATCGGTCGCCGATACCGGACTGGCGATGGCGATGCCGGATACGCCGATCATCAACGTGGCGACGGTCTTGGCGGCGACGGTCTGGGTGGTGCGGATCATGGCTTTCTCCCGTGCGGAACTGATCAGAACTCGAAGCGAAGGCCGGCCGAAATCGTCCAGCGTTCGTAATCGTAGAGAGCTATGTTGCTGAAATTGCGCGTGTAGCTGGCTTGCGGCGTGACGAAGATCGCCTCGGTCAGCGCAAACTTGATTCCCCCAGTCAGATCGATGCGCTCGTCATTCCGCTTGGCCAGGAACAGCGGATCGGCAGCGTCGTAGCGTCTGAGGTCGAAAGCCGCCCCGGCGAGCACGGCAACCTTGTCAGCGACCGGGAACTCGCCGCCGACATTCGCGCCGAGGAACCAGTTGGACTGGGCATCGCCCGCTTGCCTGCGCGTTTCCTCCTTGCCGCCGGTCAGCGCTGCGGAAACCATGCGCGTCACATAACCGAGGCTCGCGGCAAAGCGGTCGGAATCGCGCAGCGGATCAGTGTCGAAATCCAGCCGGTTCCATTGGGCGGACAGAGTCAGCGCCTCCCCATCGGCAAGGGCGTGGGTGTATTGGCCGATCAGGCCGTAACTGGCGCGGAACCCGTCGCGCCCCAACCAGAAACGCTGGACCTGACCAGATAGCGAGACGACATCGCGATTGGCGAAGCTGTGCGCATATCCGGCAGTGCCGGTGATCGCCGCCTGATCGAAGGTGCGACTGTCGAAATTGTCGCGCCAGCTGGCGAGTGCGCTGGCGAACACCCGATCCTGCCTGCCGATCGCAGCGACGCCGGAAATTCCGCTCTGTATCTCGTAGAATTCGTCGCCCTGCGCGCGCGCTCCGGCACCGAGCGTGCCCGGCCCGAGGAAGCTGAACAGAGGAATGGTGATCGTGGTCAGATCGGTAGCGGCGTTGATGTTGTCGTCATAGCCGATGCGCGCATCGACAAAGCCGGACACGTCCGATCCGCCGCCCTGGATTTGACGGTCGAACTGGCGGACGAAGCCCGTAAACCGGTTGCGCACCGGATCGGGCAGTGAGGGATCGTCCACGACCGTCGCGAATTCCGCGCGCGCCGTGTCGATATCGCCGGCCAGGGCATAGGCCCTCGCAAGTTCCGCCCGCGCCGCCGCATTGTTCGGCTGCATGGCGAGGACGCGCTGCAAGGCGATGATTGCCTCGCCATACCGCCCTGCATCGATCGCGGCTGTCGCTAGTTCGTAATCGAAAGCCGGATCGCCGGGGCGGTCTTCGACCTGCGCCGCGAGCGAAGCGTAGCGGCCAGCATTTGCGGTATCGTCCTGCGCGAAAGCTGGCGCCGACGCGATGAAAGTTACTGCCGCGCCGATCGCAAGATAGGCCGTCATTTTGGAGAATGTCATTCGATCGCCCCCGAAGCAGAGAATGCTTAGGCGGGGTAATGCCCCTTTGACGGCGCGGGAGCTTCTTACAATCCCTGTCAGAGTTATGACGAAGACAGGAGATTTCGGGCGAACCAGTCGGGCCCAGTGCTGGCGACGTGCGACGCAATGCTTTCGAACTGAGTTGAGTCAGTCAGCCAGGAAGCGGCGATTGTCGGCGGCAACACGCGCCCAGCGATCACCCTAAGGTGGCGGCAGGGGCCCGGCCATATCCCGCTCCGCACCCGACAAGTCTCCGCTGCCTTAGCGCAGCGTTGAGAAATAACCGCTTCCCGCCCAAAGAACCCGAACAGGAGCCAAGCGCCCTTCTCAGCCGAACGATCGCTCGCCTTAACCGTTTAAATTCGCCTGAAGAGAAATGTTGGTGCCCAGAAGAGGCATCGCATTCGATCTTTTTTCCGATGTATTTTCAAATCTTTATCAAATTCGGTACGGCCAAAAAGCCCTCAAAAGGCCCGCAAATGGCGCTTAATGTATTGGTTTGATGCCTTTTTAGGGACTCAAGATTGCTTCTCTGCCTCCGGGAGACCAGCCAAACCTACGTCCGCTGAGCGCCCTAATTTCAGCCTTTCGAGCCGGTGTTATAATCGACTATTACCACGATCCATATCCGTGCGACGTTCAACACGCTGCAGCGTCCTGAGCGTAATGCCCACGCGTTGAACGAGGGAACAAAAATGTAGCTAGCCCGTCTCTTGAGCTCAGCGCATCAACAGACCTTCGAACCCTAATTGCGATCCATGCCGACCACCATTCTGATTGTTGAAGATGAAGTCCTTATAGCTGTCGAAATGGAGGCGGTGATTCACGATCTCGGTCATGAATCCGCAGGGATTGCCGATGACATGCAATCAGCATTGGCGAAGGCTTCGGACGCCATCGATGTGGCTCTCGTCGACGTCAACTTGGCTGACGGAGCCACGGGCCCCAGAGTGGGCGAAAGACTTGCCTCGGATTTCGGGATCGAGGTCATCTTCGTGACGGCCAATCCCGCGCAGCTCGGCGAAGGGGTAAGCGGAACGCTGGGTGCGCTTGAAAAACCGGTCGATCTCGGCATTCTCAAGCAGGTTCTCGACTATGTCATTGCGATCCGGAAGGGCGAAAATATCGATCCGCCTGCCCGCTTGAAGCTGTTTTTCAACTAGGCTCCTGTAACCTGCTCTTTCGGACATCCATGACGAGCTCAACGCCATCGTCATGCCAGATTCTTTTGTAATCGCCTCCTAGCTGCTGCTTCGCGGCCAACTCGATGAGGCGACTTCCGAAACCAGTTTGAGGCTCACGCGCCTTGTCGATGTGCGCTCCGTGTTCCCTCCAGCGGAAGCGGACCATCTCGTCCTCGGTTGACAGATCCAGCGAAATCCTCCCGTTGGGATTGGACAGAGCTCCGTACTTCATAGCGTTGGTGGCCAGCTCGTGGAACACCAATGCGACCGGCGTGGCGGCGCGGCTTTCGACCGCCATATCGGAGCCGGAAATCGCAATCCTTCCTTCGGAAAAGGCAGGATAGGTCTCGAAGATCGTCGCAAGCAGCGTGGCGAGGGTCACTTCTTTGCCCTCGGGCTGGGACTTTTCACTGTGCGGCCGGACGAATTCGTGCGCGCGCCCCAGCGCGGAAATCCGGCCTAGCAAGTCGCGCGACGCTTCGCCGAACGCTTCATTTGCGCGCGCAGTCAGGCTGATCAAACCGGAAACAATCGCGAAGATGTTCTTGATGCGATGGCTGAGCTCCTGGCTCAGGATTTCGTTTTGGAGGGCGGTGCGCTTCTGCTCGTCGATATCCGTGCAAGTGCCGATCCAGCGCTGGATATCACCCTGCTCGTTGAGGATCGGCAGCGCACGACCGATCATCCAGCGATAATCACCGCTGTGATGCCGCAGGCGATATTCAACCTCGTACGGTTCGCCGGTAGCGAGGCTGTGATTCCATTTCTTCCATGAGTCGGCCTGGTCATCCTCATGGAACATCCCGGCCCATCCTTCGCCGTCGGTTGATCCGACAGGGACACCCGTGAATTCATACCAGCGCGCATTGTAATAATCGTGGGAGCCGTCGGGAAGAGTCGACCATACCATCTGCGGCATGGTGTCGGCGAGCGCATGGAAAGCGGCTCCGGCGGATTGCAGCGCATGCTCTTTAGCCAGGGGCAAGACATCCGGCGCCGAAGAGGATTCGCGGCTGCCAAGCTGGAAATTCGTGATGACTTTTGCATTCATAGCCAGCTTGTGACCTTCCCGGGATGAACAGAATCGGACCGAT
>NZ_WTYD01000005.1 GCF_009827295.1 Qipengyuania pelagi
CGTGAAGGGTTCCGGGCGCCGTAGGCGTACGGAAGTCCCCGAAGCACGAACCCGCGGGCCGCATGCGTTGGGCTATGGGGATTTCGGTTTTCTGTCGATCCAGGTGGCTTGATGACACTGGCTGGGAAGCGTGCCGGATGGGTCAGGTGGGCAGGTCTGTGGCCCGGATTTGGTCAGCAGATCGCTCAATAGCGATGGTGTCATGGCGGTTTTCATGCGACTGATGATCTGCAGGACGAGCGGCGGCATTGCCGGAAGCCTATCACGTGCCCGGTTCGGTGAGATCGAGCCATGCCGGGTCATGGCGCAAATTTCCGGATGGGCGGTATGGAGGATGGCGGCGCGCGTGGTTGCTGCCAGCGCGCAAAGGTCTCGATGACGATCATGTGCCCGCCGCAATGTGGGCACGGCGGGCGGTAATCTTCTGGCTCATCGGTGATCTCATCTTCTGGAGGTGGCGCGACCTCCAGCAGTTTGCGGGCGAGCGCGATATTGGCCTTGTGCGTGGCACCAGCGAGCAGGCCGTAATGGCGGATACGGTGGAAGCCGGTTGGCAGGACATGGAGCAGGAACCGGCGGATGAACTCGTCGGCGGGCAGCGTCATGACCTGCTGGCGGTCGGTGCCGTCTCGACGATAGTCTTTGTAGCGGAAGATGACATCTTGGCCATCGAACCGGATCAGGCGACTGTTCGATATGGCGACGCGGTGAGTGTAGCGCGAGAGATAGGCGAGCACCGCTTCGGGTCCGGCGAAGGGCGGCTTGGTGTAGACCACCCAGCGCTTCTTGCGCACTGGTGAGAGGTGCTTGAGAAACGTCCGCCGATCAGTCAGCCCGGTCAACTTGCCGAAGAAAGCGAGCCTGCCCGCATTATGCAGCGCCATCAGTCGGGTGAGGAACAGGCGGCGGAACAAGGCACCCAGCACCCGCACCGGCAGCAGGAAGGCCGGGCGTGACGATATCCATCGCTTGCCATCGGGCGTAATACCGCCACCCGGGACGATCATGTGGACATGCGGATGATGCGTCATGGCCGATCCCCATGTGTGAAGCACGGCGGTGATGCCGATCTTTGCGCCGAGGTGCTTCGGGTCGGACGCAATCGTCATCATGGTCTCTGCCGCAGCCTTGAACAGCAGATCATAGACCAGCGCCTTGTTGGTAAAGGCAATGGCGGCAACCTCGGCCGGCAGGGTAAACACGACGTGGAAGTATCCGACCGGCAGCAGATCGGCTTCGCGCGCTGCCAGCCATGTGCGCGCCGCACCGCCCTGGCACCTGGGGCAGTGCCGGTTACGACACGAGTTGTAGGCGATCCGCCAGTGCCCGCAACAGGCGCAGGCCTCGACATGGCCGCCCAGCGCAGCGGTCCGGCAATGCTCGATCGCTGACATGACCTTGAGCTGCTGCAGGCTCAGATGTCCTGCATGGGTGGCCCGGTATGCTGGACCAGTAGCGCAGAAGATGTCAGCGACCTCGAACGAGGTGCGCACCAGTTCAGCCCGGTGGTGTCCCCTCACTGGGCAGGAACATGCCTAGCTTGTCGAGCGGACTGGTCACCGCATGCATTGTTCTGGTTGCGACCCTGGTGTAGAAGGCGGTGTTCTCCAGCTTGGCATGGCCGAGCAATGCCTGGATGATGCGGATATCGATGCCGTCTTCGAGCAGGTGGGTAGCAAAGCTGTGGCGCAGCGTGTGCGGGCTGACGCGCTTGGCGATCCCTGCAGCCTGTGCCGCCTCGACGACAATGCGGTGCAGTTGCCTTGTGCTGATCGGCTTCATGGCATGCAGGCCAGGGAACAGCCAGCCATCATGGTGCATCACGCCTTGCTCACGGCCCAGCTTCCACCATTGCCGCAGCAGGGTGAGCAGATCGGCAGGCAGCATGGCATTGCGATACTGGCCGCCTTTGCCGCGTTCGACCCGGAGCAGCATCCGCTCGCTGTCCACGTCGCGCACCTTGAGCATCGCCACTTCGCCCACGCGCAGACCGGCGCCATAGGCGACCGACAATGCGGCTTGGTGCTTGAGGCAGGTGGTCGCGCCCAGCAGCCGGACAACTTCATCCCTGCTCAGCACCACCGGCAGCTTGCGCATCTGCTTCATGCGAACGAGCCGCCGGGCAAGGTCAGGCCGGTCGAGTGTATGGGTGAAGAAGAAGCGCAGTGCCGAAACCACGCTGTTCATGGTTGGTATGGGCATGCCTGCTTCACGCTGCTCGACCTGGAAGCGGCGCAGATCTTCCGATGTCGCCGTATCGGGAGGACGCCCAAGGAAGGCGGCGAACCGCCCCACGTCGCGGACATAATTACGCTGCGTCTCGCGGCTGAAGTGCCGCATGGTCATATCGTCGATCAGCCGCTGACGCAGCGGGCTGACCGGAGTGGCTGGAATAACCGGTACAAGATCGTTCATCGCTCGACTCCTCAGTTGAAGGAGCCGGAATGTTCGGCCTTGATCAGTCCCCGCGCTACGCCTGTCGTTCTACTTCACCCCCTCCGCCAGCACCCCTCCCGCGCAGCGGGTTCGTGCTCCGGCCCACAAGCGGCTAGACCGCTACCAGCGACAGCTGCCGGTCCGCAAAGCGCCCTAAATTCGGTCATTTTACGGGCAGAATGCTGATCCCGGAAGCGGGCATTCCGGGAAGACATCTTCACACGATGAACGAGAGCGAATTGCCGAAATTGTGAAGCAGAACCGGCAGGAGCAGGCATCCGGTGCGCAAACGCAGCCAGACCGCGATAAAGGCTGGGATTGCCGTCAGCGCCATCGTGATGGGATCGAAGGCAAAGCTGTCGTCCGAGAAGCCACAGGCATGTGCCAATCCGAACAGGAAGCACGACAGGACCGCGCCCCATCCCCAATCGACCCGAGGAACCGTCTCCTTCCGGTGAAAGCCTGATCCAGCGCGAACAGCAGGATGCCACGATAGAAGAGCTCCTCCTCCAAACCCGGCATGGTGAGCTGAAACGCGATATCTTCGCCGCTAGCCGGGTTTCCAGGGAAGATGAGAGCTATGACGTAGTGTCGCCGAAGCCGTTCGGTCTTCATGCGACCGCCATGCCTACCGCTTCTTAGTCAACTGAGGTAGATCGACGCCAAAGACAGATACGCTGATCTTAGATGCGGTTTGGCTTCGAGCGCTTCCTGCGATCAAGTGCAAGCTAGGTCGCGACAACTTGCAGGTGATGGATAGCGAGGCCAGGCGAGCCTTCGAATGGTCCTAGATGGCGGTGCGGGAGCATGCTTTCATCATGGTCAACTATTTGAATATTGGCTGAGACCGCTACTTGTCATCGGGCCGCCCGCTTTCTGGGTCGCTGAGCGGCGGCTGCCGGGCATCGCTTGTGGTTGATCCCGTCAACAACCGCGCCCCGCGTCCGTAAGTAAACCATGCCCAAGCCCAGTTGACATAGACGACCAGGCGGCTGCGAAAGTCCACAAGCAGCATCAAATGTATAAGTGACCAGACCAGCCAGGCGAGAAATCCCGTGAGCCGGAGCCTGCCGAATTGCGCCGCCGCACGCGAGCGCTCGATCACCGCCATGGTACCATAGTCGCGGTAGCGGAAGGCGCCGGGCTCGCGCCGACCGGCGATACGGGCCGCGAGCAGCTTCCCGACATATGTGCCCTGCTGCTTGGCAACTGGTGCAAGAGCCGGCAAGCGCTCGTCGCCGCCTGCTTCGAAACTTGCGACGTCCCCGATCGCAAAGATGTTTGGATGACCCGGCACCGAACAATCGGACCGGACCGTTACAGCCCCGTTGCGGACCCCATCGATTCCAAGCCATTCAGCAGCCGGACGGGCCTCAGTGCCGGCACACCACAGCACGGCTCCGGTATCTATCCGCTCGCTACCGAGCACCACGCCGGTGGGATCGATTGCCTCGACGGCCGTGCCAATCCGCACCTCCACCCCCATCGAGGTTAGAGCTTCGGTCGCATAGGTCGAAAGCGCGGGATCGAAACCCGACAGCAAACGGCCGCCCGCCTCGCATAGGACCACACGCGTGTCGCGCGGATCGATGCGAGAGAAATCGCGCGCCAAAGTCGCGCGTGCGAGTTCGGAGATGGTCCCAGCCAGTTCCACGCCAGTTGGGCCGCCCCCAACAATAGCAAAGGTCAGGAGGCGTCGTATCTCTGCGTCGTCGGTCGACTGCTCGGCCCGCTCGAACGCTTCCAGCAACCGCGCGCGGATGGCAAGCGCATCCTCAATCGTCTTGAGAACCAGCGTGTGTTCGCGCCAGTTGTCCTGTCCAAAAAAGCTCGAGGCCGATCCCGTGGCGAGTACGAGATAATCGTATGGCAACCGATGCCCATCGCGCAGCAGCACCGAGCGCGCCCTGATATCGACGCCTGTAACCTCCGCCATCAACACACTTAGGTTTGACCCGCCGCGCATCAGCACACGGGTGGCCGTAGCGATATCGGACGGGGAAAGCGCCGCAGTCGCGACCTGGTATAGCAGCGGTTGAAACAGGTGATGATTGGTTTGGTCGATCAGCGTCACTTCCGCGGCATTGCCGCGAAGAGCGCGCGCCGCAGCCATGCCGCCGAAACCGGCGCCGACGATGACGACCCGGGGGCGGTTCGTCGATTCGGGATGAGACAGGTTCAGCGAAAGCGTTTGGCCTTGCAATTGGGTCTTCCTATTGCGACGAGCGATGATATGTAAACTTATTCGTTTCATTTTGGGCGCATGCCAAAGTCTGATTCGCGCCGAACCGTTTTTGGGCCCAAACCCTTCATGCTGCGCATATTCGTTTCGCTCATTTTCACATGTCTGATCGCAGGTTGTGACAACGCCCCCGTTCCGGAGGAGGCCGATCGGCGTCCCGTCAAACTCTACACCGTGGTGACAGGCGGCCAAGCCAGGACTTATGAATTTCCCGCGATTATCGAGGCAAGCACATCTTCGGATCTAACCTTCGATGTTCCGGGCAAGATCGTCCGGCTAACGGTGGATCAGGGCGATTTCGTCAGGGCCGGCACGGTGATCGCGCAGCTCGACCAGACCATCGCGCGCAACCAGCTCGTCCAGGCACGCGAACAGTACGAGGCGGCACAGGATGCATTCCGCCGCGCCGACGCGCTGGTCGGCGAAGGCGCGATTCCGCGGGCAGTGCACGTTCAGCGCGAAACGCAGCGCGACACTGCGCGAGCCGAACTTGACAATGCGCGCGAGCAGTTGGAGAAGACCGTCTTGCGGGCGCCCTTTTCGGGCCGCGTGGCCAGGCGACTGACCGAGCCGTTCGAATATGTTTCGCCGCAGCAGCCGGTCGTGACCTTACAGACCGCCGGTTCCGCCAAGGCGGTGGTCCAGGTTCCCTCGTCCATCGTTGCCAATGCCGAGCAGCGGGCCCCGATCAACGCGGCGATCGCGCTCGACAGTCTCCCCGACAGGCGGTTCGCGGCCCGGTTCGGCTCGTTCGCCACCGACGCCACGCGTCAGTCGCTCACCTACGAGGCGACGTTCCTGTTCGATCCGCCTTCCGGCGCGCTGATCCTGCCGGGCATGACGGGAACACTGCATGTCGAGCTCGATACCGATGATGCCGAGATGCCGGCTGTGCCACTGGAAGCGATCGTTGGGCGTGACGAAAAGACATTCGTCTGGCGCGTGGACCGCAGGACCGGAGCCATCGCGCTGCGCCGCGTCACCGTAGGCAAGGGAGCAGGCGGAATGCTGCCTGTAACTGCCGGCATCGGCCGCGGAGACCTGATCGTAGCCGCCGGGCTCGCCAATCTCGAAGAGGGGATGAAAGTCCGCCCCTACGAGCGGGACTGAGCCATGTCGTTTAATCCCGCCGTCTTCTCGATCAGGAATCGCCTGCTCATCCTGCTCGTCATCATCGGGACGATCGTTGCCGGGATGGCGGCCTATGGGTCGCTGCCGCGCTTCGAGGATCCCGAGTTCACCATCCGCCGCGCTGTCGTGGTAACACCCTATCCTGGCGGATCGCCGATGGAGGTCGCCACCGAGGTCACCCAGCGTCTCGAGCGGGAGATCGGGCAGATGCAGGAGGTGAAGGAGATTGTTTCGACCTCCGAGGCGGGCCAGTCGCGCATCGAGGTGGAGATCAAGTACGAGTTCGGGCGCAACAAGGAACAGCTCCAGATCGTCTGGACCAAGCTGCGCAACCGCGTGGCCGATGCCGCCCGGCTGCTTCCGCCCGGGGCAGGTCCCTCGATCGTCAACGACGATTTCGGCGACGTCTTCGGCATCTTCTACATGCTAACCGCCGATGGTTATTCGCCGGCCGAGCTGTACGACTATGCCGAAAAGCTGCGCACCGACCTGAGCGGTGTGGAGGGTGTGGGCAAGGTGGTGCTGTCGGGCGAGCAACGCGAGGCCTTCTATGTCGAGATCATGCGCGAGCGGGTCGCGGCGCTGGGGCTGTCGGTGCAGAGCGTCTATCAGGATCTAGCACAGCAGAATTCCGTCGTCGCAGCGGGCAGCGTGCGCGTCGGCGACCAGCGTCTGGAGATCGTTCCCACCGGCGAGATCGATTCGGTCGAGGAATTGCGCGATCTGCCGGTGATGACCGGCCAGGAAGGCGCGGTCGTGAGACTGGGCGATCTGGCCCGCGTGACGCGCGGCTATGTCGATCCGCCGATGCAGATCCTGCGCTACAATGGCAGGCCGGCGGTGGGCATGGGCATCTCGAATGCGACCGGCACAAATGTGGTCGAGGTCGGCGAGGCGATCGAAGCCAAGCTGCGCGCGAGCGAGAGCGACCGCCCGATCGGCATCGAGATCCACGAATTCTACCACCAGGGCAAGGTGGTGTCGGACGCGATCGGCGATTTCGTGATCAATGTCGCGACGGCGCTCGTCATCGTGGTGGTCACGCTGCTGATCTTCATGGGCTGGCGCTCGGCCGTGGTCATCGGCGCCGTGCTCATGCTCACCGTCGCGGCGACGCTGGCTGGGATGAATGCCGGCGGGATACCGATGCACCGCATCTCGCTGGGCGCGCTGATCATCGCGCTGGGAATGATGGTGGACAACGCCATCGTCGTGGTCGAGGGGATGCTCGTCGGCCTCAAGCAGGGAAAAAACAGGCTGGAGGCGGCGCGCGCGATCGTGGGCCAGATGCTGTGGCCGCTACTAGGAGGCACGCTGGTCGGCATCATCGCCTTCGCCCCGATCGGCCTCGCCCCCGGGCAGGTCGCCGAATACACCAATCACCTGTTCTGGGTGATGATGATCTCGCTCTTGTTCTCGTGGTTCTTCGCGGTCACCGTAGCGCCTTTTCTCGCCAACTGGCTGTTCGAGAAGGAGGAGGATGCTGCCGCTTCCGGCACTGATCGGGAGACAGGATTCGATGCAGGCCACGACGGTCTCGAGGACGAGGCCGCCCCGCAGCGCGAAGCCGGCCGGATCGGCACCGCCTATCGCGAATGGCTCGCGCGCGCGCTGCGCCATCGCTGGCGTACCATGGGCCTGACCGGGGGGTTGTTCGCCGTCTCCCTTGTGGGCTTCGCGTTCGTGGAACAGGGTTTCTTTCCCGCCTCCACCACGCCGCATTTGATGGTCGATTACTGGCTGCCTGCGGGCACCGATATCGAGCGGACCAATGCCGACCTGGAGGAGATTGAGGAGGATCTGGCGACGATGGACGGCGTTACTGACGTTCAGACCGTGGTCGGCATGGGTACCTTGCGTTACAAGCTGGTCTATCAGCCCGAGGCGCCGACATCCTCCTTCGGCCAGATGATCCTGCGGGTTGAGGACGCCTCGACGCTCGAGCGGCTGCAGGCAGATGTGCATGCCTATTTGCAAAAGAACGCCCCCGAAGCGCGCGCCAAGGTCTGGCTGTTCGAACTGGGGCCGGGTGGCGGCTCGAAGATCGAGGCGCAGTTTTCGGGGCCCGATCCGGCGGTTCTGCAGAGCCTGGCGCAGCAGGCCAAGGATGTCTTCGCCGAGGACGAAGCGGCCATCCTCGTGAAGGATGACTGGCGCGAGCAGGTGCCGGTCATCCACCCGCTCTATTCCGAAACGCGCGCGCGTCGCCTTGGCGTCAGCCGCGAGGACGTGGCCGAGGCCTTGCAGGGCACGTTCGCGGGCCGTCCGATAGGCGTCTTCCGCGAGGGCGACGACCTGATCCCGATCATCGCCCGCTCGCCCGAAAGCGAAACGCGCGACGCGCAGAACATGGAAGCAATCCAGGTGTTCAGCGCCAGCGGCGCCTCGCTTCCGCTGCAGGAAGTGATCGACGGTTTCGAGACCCGCTGGCGTCATTCGCAGATTCAGCGGATCGATCAGCGCTGGGCAATCAACGCCCAGGCCGATCCCGCGCCGGGCGAAACCGCCAACCGTCTGCTCGATCGCGTGCGCGGAGACATCGAGGCGATCGAACTGCCTTCCAGCTACCATTTCGAATGGGACGGCCAGGAAGGAACGAGCACCGAGGCGATCGATTCGCTGATTGGCGTGGTCCCGCTCGGTGTCATCGGCATGGTGCTGGTGGTAATCGTGCTGTTCAACGCAGTGCGCCAGCCGGTGATCATTTTCATGATCGTGCCGCTGGCGATCATCGGCGTAACCATCGGCCTGCTCATCACCGGCATAGCGATGGAGTTCATCGCCATTCTCGGTGTGCTCTCGCTCTCGGGCCTGCTGATCAAGAACGCGATCGTGCTGGTCGATCAGATGGATATCGAGATCGGCGAGGGCAAACCGCGTTTCGATGCCATCATTGAGGCAGCCTATGATCGCGCCCGCCCGGTCATCCTGAGTTCGCTGACGACGGTACTCGGCGTCATCCCACTGCTGTTCGACGCCTTCTTCAAGGCGATGGCCGTGGTCCTGGCCTTCGGGCTGGCCTTCGGGACGGTACTGACCCTGTTCGTGGTGCCGGTCCTCTATGCAATCTTCTTCAAGATCGGCCCTGACGAGACCGCAGCCGAGCCACAGGGGGCAAGTTGAACCATGCGCATCGTCCCTCTCACCGCCATGTTGCTCGGCCTGATGCTGGTGTCAGGCTGCTCGCATCCCGACAGGGTCGGCGATGGTCCGGTCGCACCCGCCCGCGCGGCCCTGCCGCCTTTGCCGGAACGCTGGCGGGCAGTCGCCGATGCCGCAGGGCCGGTCGCGGACGGATGGGTCGCCGCCTTCGGCGACCCGCGCCTCGCCGCGCTCGTGGCCGAAGCGCAGGAGAAGAACAGTGATCTTCAGGCCGCCGCGGCGCAGGTCCAGCGCGCCGCAGCACTTGCCCGTCAGGCGCGTTCCGGGCTGCGTCCGGCCGTTCAGGCGGTCGGCCTGGGTTCGCGCAGCCATATCGAGATCGATGATATCGAAATCGGCGGGCAGGCCGGACTGCCGGTGCCGTCCAGCATCGAATATGACAGCACCAGCTTTCTGGGACTGGCGCAGGCGAGTTGGGAAATCGACCTGTGGGGCAGGATCAGCGATGGCTGGTATGCCGCGCTCGAGAACGAGGCGGCTGCCCGCGCCGACTATTTCGCGGCCCGGCAATCGATTGCCGCGGGCGTGGCGCGCGCCTATCTGGTCTCGATCGAGGCTTCGCGGCAGGTGGGGCTGGCCGAGGAAGCGGTTGATACGCTCGAACATCTGCATCGCCTGGTGGGTCTGCAGGTCCGCGAGGGCGTCGCGATGGATGGCGATCTGGCACTGATCCGCGCCAATCTCGAACAGGCGCGCGAGGCTCTCGCACGGGCACAGGGCGCGCGGCGCGAGGCGATCCGTGCTCTCGAACTACTGGTCGGGCGCTATCCCGCGGCCGAGTTCGCCTCGGGAATTGACTTGCCGCCCATGCCAACGCCGCCGCCTGCCGGGCTGCCTTCGACGCTGCTCGAGCGGCGGCCCGATCTGGTCGCGGCCGAGCGGCGCGTCGCCGCCGCACTGCATGCCGAGGACCAGGCCAGCAAGGCGCGCCTGCCGCGCCTGTCGCTCACGGGGCTGGCGGGCGCGGTGTCGGACGCCCTTGAAAATATCTTCGATCCTACCGCGACCCTGTTCAGCATTGGCGGCAATGTCGCGGCGCCGATCTACCAGGGCGGCGCGCTGGCTGCCGGCGAAAACATTGCCGATGCCGAACTGCGCGCGGCGATCGCGCAATATGCCGGCGCCGCGCTGGCCGCTTTCGAGGAGGTGGAAACCGCGCTCGACAGCGGCGTGGTGCTTCGCCGCCGCCGGGACGCGGCCGTCATCCGCGTGCGCGAGATAGAGGAAGCGCTCAGGATCGAGGATCTGCGGTACAGGGTCGGCGAAAGCAGCCTGCTTGACGTGTTGCAGATCCGGCAGCAGGCGATCACTGCGCGCAGCGATCTGGCGACGATCGAGCGCATGGAACGCGAGCAGTTCGTCACGCTCAATCTGGCGCTCGGCGGAAGCTGGAACGCGCCGGAGGCTGATCCCCCAGAGATTTCCGAGAAGGATGGCGATGCGAACCCGTAAAGAACTCCGCCTGACCATGATGCCGGGACAGGCCATCGACCTGGTGCGAACGCTCGTCCTGGGAGTGCTCGGCCCCGCATTGCTGCTTGGCGGTTGTGCCAGCTTCGACCGGCAACCGTTCGAGGCCGCGCAGATCGAAGCCGCGCACGCGCCGGATTCGCCGAAAATCCGCCATTGGGCCAATTCCCCCGACCTGTTGACACAGATCTCGATCGCCCCGCCACCGCCGGGCGAGCCACTGCGCGTGCTCGCGCTGTCGGGCGGTGGGGATGACGGGGCCTATGGTGCGGGTTTTCTCAACGGATGGTCGCAAACCGGCAAGCGACCTGAATTTGCCGTGGTCACTGGAGTCAGCACCGGGGCTCTCATCGCCCCCTTCGCGCTGCTCGGGCCGGACTACGACGACGAGCTGAAACGCGCCTATACCGAGATCACGCCCGACGACATTTACAAGGACCGCTTCGCGTTGGCGATCCCGTTCTCGACCAGCGTCGCGACGACCGGGCCGCTCGAGGCTCTAATCGCCCGCTTCGCCACTGATGCGGTGATCGATGCCATCGGCGAAGAGCACCGCAAGGGCCGGCGCCTGTTCGTCGGCACCGTCAGCCTCGACCGCCCCGGCAATGCGATCTGGGACATGGGAGCGATCGCGGCCGGTGATGCGCCCGGTCGCTATGCCCTTTTCCGGCGCATCCTGCTCGCCAGCAGCTCCGTCCCGGTGCAGTTCCCCCCGGTGCTGATCGAGATGGAAGCGCAGGGAGAGCGAATCAGCGAACTCCATGTCGATGGCGGCACCATTGCGACCCTGATGGCCGCTCCGCCGGTCGCGAACGACCAGATCCTGCGGGACAGCCAGTCCCCAACGGAGCTGTATCTGCTGGTCAACGGCAAGATGGCAGGCGAGTTCGAGCTGATCGAAGCAGGTCTCTCCAGCATCGCCAAGCGGACGCTTGAGGTGATGCTCTTCTCCAGCCTCCAGGACCGTGTGGCCTCGGCCTATGTCTGGGCGAGATCGACCGGCGCCGGATATCACTTGACCTTTATCGAGCAGGACTTCGACGCGGACGAGCACGATCTTTTCGAGCAGGATTATATGCGCACGCTGTTCGACTATGGCGTGGAGCGCGGTCGGGCACAGGCATGGCAGGATAGTCCGCCATCGTCGGATCCGGACACTGTCGCATCAGCCGTGCCCGAAACGACGAGTTCCGAGGATTAGCGGCCGTCATGGCACCGGGACGAACATACCGCATGAGCTTCGCCTTTTCCGATATTCCCCATCAATCCGGACGGCCGGCCGTCGTTAACGGCGCCAATAGCGGCACCGGCTACGAGATCGCCCCGCACCTGGCGATGAAAGGCGTGCGCGTGCTGCTGGCGTTCCGCATCGCCGAGCACGGCACTTTGCGTGTCTTACAGGCCGTGACCGATCCGCAAGCGGAAGGCGGCGACCATCCCGGTCCTTGCGGTCTCATGGGGATGCGTGGCCAGACTTCGGGTCGCGCGGTCGTGACAGACCCGACTCGCGACCGAGAGATGACGAGAAAGCTGTGCAACAGGTCGGTTGCACTAACCGGAACAGAACCGGACATTGGCCCTGCTGTTCCGTCGCAGACAACGCCTCCCGACAGCGCACCGTAACGCGGATGCGCGACCGGCACCCTCCGTTCATGATACAGCGCGCAGCTTCTCATGCGTTCGGAAATACGGCACTTTCCGCAATCGGCTTGAGTGTCGCTAAGCACGCGGTGGGCCATCCCGGCCTGACGGGCGTTGCACTTGTCGAGGACGGCATAGACGCGTTTGCCATCCGCTCTCGACTCATCGCCGCGGCCGAAAGATCGATCGACCTGCAATATTACATCTGGCGCGACGATCTGACCGGTAATCTCCTGCTGGAAGACTTGCGCAGAGCGGCAGCGCGGGGTGTACGGGTCCGTCTGCTGGTTGACGATAACGGCATTCCCGGCCTCGACCGCAAATTGCGCTGGCTGGCCAGCCACCGCAATTTCGAAATCCGCATTTTCAATCCGTTTCGAAACCGACACTTCAAGCCGCTCGATTTCCTGCTGGATTTCCACCGCGTCAATCGCAGGATGCATTCGAAAAGCTTTACAGTCGACAATCAGATAACCTGTGTCGGCGGGCGTAATGTCGGAGACGAGTACTTCGCCAACCGAGAGCAGGGGATTTTTGCCGATGTGGATGCGCTTTGCGTAGGCGCGGTGGTGCAAGAAGTCTCCGAATGTTTCGATGCGTTCTGGAATTTTCCCGCTGCAGTCGAAATCGACTGCATCGTGAAGGAAGATCCGAAGCAGTACGCGGCAAGCGGGGCAACTGATTTCACGCGGTCAGTTTCCGGCCCCTCCGCGACCGATTATCTAAGCCGTGCCGCCGGATCTGTTTTGCTTGAGCGTGCGCGGGCCGGACGGATTGAATTCGAATGGGTGCCCGTCGAGCTGGTCAGCGATCGGCCCGCCAAGGTTCTCGGACAATCGCGTCAAGGCGATCTCATGGCTAGCGTCCTCAGGGGTCTCATCGGTCAACCGGAAAGGGAATTGCTCGTCGTTTCGGGCTATTTCGTGCCGACCTCATCAGGTGCCAGGGCCTTTGCGCAAATGGCACGCAACGGGGTCGATGTGCGCGTCCTGACCAATTCCTTTGCTTCGACCGATGTCGCTATGGTTCATGCCGGATATGCAAAGCATCGGCATTTTCTCGTGAAGTCGGGGGTGCGTCTGTATGAGATGCCTGCCCCTGGAGACCGGCCCAAGACCACCCGCAAATCTCTGCGTCGACCTTCGCCGCGCAACACAAACGAGAATGCCACCCTGCATGCCAAGATGTTCGCTGTAGACGGCCGTCGGGTCTTTGTCGGTTCTTTCAATTTCGATCCGCGCTCTTTCGCTCTCAATACTGAGCTCGGGATCGTCATCCAGAGTGAGAATCTGGCGGCACAGATGCACCACGCCTTCGATACCATGATCGCGTCCGGCTCCTACAAAATCGTCGTGGATGACAAAGGCCGACTGAACTGGATGGACATGCGCGACGATGTCCGTCAATGTGAACTGGCCGAGCCTGGAACCACATGGTGGTCGCGAGTGCTCACTCGCCTTCTCAGCAAAACGCCGATCGATTGGCTGCTGTGAATACCATCTGGGCGCGGCGACCTACGCGCCGACGTCATTCTCCTGGGTCACCAAATGGACCGTCCGCGTCGGGTAGGCGATAGCGAGACCGGCTGCCTTCAACCTCTCGAAAATGGCCAGCAGCAGTTCCTGCCGGATCAGTCGGCTTTCCGCGTAATCGGCAACCATGATGTAGGACCAGATCTCGATATCCAGCGAGCTCTCGCCGAAATGAGCAAATCGAGCACGGAGGCCATCGGTATCAACCAGTCCTATCTAGGCCCCACACTTGAGATGCACGCCGGCGATACGGTGCGGATGAATGTCACGAGCGATCTGTCCGAAACGGCGACCGTCCACTGGCACGGTTTTCATCTTCCGGCGCGAGCCGATGGCGGACCGCATCAGCCGATCGAGCCAGGAGGGAGCTGGACCGCGCGTTTCGATGTCCGACAGCGCGCAGCGATGTTCTGGTATCATTCGCATGCGCACCGCCGCTCGGGGCCACAGGTCTATCAGGGTCTGGCCGGAATGATCTACGTCCGCGACAGCGCGAGCGAGGCGCTCGACCTTCCAAACGACTATGGCATCGATGATATACCGCTGGTCGTACAGGATCGCGCTTTCGCGCGCGATGGAAGCCTCGTTTATTCCACACGCATGCATAATATCATGATGGGAATGATGGGTGACACGATGCTGGTCAACGGCGTCGTCGAGCCCGTCTTCGAGGCAAAGTCCGATCGTTTGAGGCTGCGACTAGTCAATGGCTCGAACGCACGCTTTTACCGTTTCGGGTTCGACGATGGCCGCAGCTTCCATCAGATCGGAACCGACGGCGGTTTGCTCGCCGCGCCGCTGCCAACCGACAATGTTGTTCTCGCTCCCGGCGAACGCGCGCAGGTAATCGTCGATGTCAGCGATGGAAGGCCGGTTTCGCTGCTTGCGGACGGGCTCGAAATCATGGGCATGGGAAATAGGGGCCGGGGAATGAGAGGGCCCGGACCCACGCGCGATTCCGACCGGCCGACGGACAATTGGATGATGGGCGAACGGGAGCGTCGCGATGGGATGATGGGCGGTATGATGGATGAAAGGCGTCGCTTTACCGTGCTGGACATCCGGCCGGCCGCGAGCCGCAGGCGGGCGATCGCTATGCCGCGCCAGCTCGCTACCTTGCCTCAGATCGATCCAGGCGACGCGGTCCGGACGCGCCGTTTCGTTCTCGATATGGGCATGGGAATGCGCATGATGCGTGGAGGCGGTTTTACCATCAACGGCAAATCGATGGACATGCAGCGTATCGACGAGACAGTGCGGGTCGATACCACCGAAATCTGGCAGGTCGAGAATGCCTCGATGATGGCGCATCCGTTCCACATCCACGATGTGCAGTTCCGTATCCTCGACCGGAACGGCAGGGCCCCTGATGCGACGGAACAGGGGCTAAAGGACACGGTTGTCGTCTATCCGGGCGAAGCCGTGCGGCTCCTTTTGCGGTTCGAGGACTACACCGACCCGGATTTGCCTTACATGTACCACTGCCACATCCTCGAGCACGAAGATGCCGGCATGATGGGGCAATTCACCGTCACAGCCTGAATCAGTAGCCGAGCAGAAGACCTGCCACCGACAGCCTCCAGGCCCTCACCAATGCGAGAACCATTCCATGAAAGCATCCGATCTTCTTGTCGCCGCGTTGGAAGCCGAAGGCGTCGAGTATATCTTCGCGGTTCCGGGCGAGGAAAACCTCGATCTTCTGGAGTCACTGCGGACCTCGTCGATCCGTCTGATCGTTACCCGGCACGAGCAAGGGGCAGGGTTCATGGCGGCAACCTATGGACGTCTTACCGGTAAAGCCGGCGTATGCCTTGCCACGCTGGGACCAGGGGCGACAAACCTCACGACGCCCGCAGCTTATGCCGCTCTGGGCGCTTTCCCTCTGGTCATGATAACCGGCCAAAAACCTATCAAGGTCTCGAAGCAGGCGCAGTTCCAGATCGTCGATGTCGTCTCGCTTTTCACCCCACTATGTAAGATGGCGAAGCAGATCGTGAATGGGGAGCGCATTCCTTCGCTCGTGCGCGAAGGTTTCAGAAGAGCTCAGGAAGAGCGACCCGGTGCAGTTCTGCTGGAACTGCCTGAAGATATTGCCGAGGAAGAAACCTCCGAACCGGTCGTTGCGCCCCACCCCCGCCAATATGCGGTGGCCGGAGATGCCGCGCTAGACGAAGCTGCCGAGCGGATTCTCGCCGCCGATCGCCCGCTGCTTTTGGTTGGTGCCGGGGCCAACCGACGTAGCGCCTGCAAGGCGCTCCGAAAGTTCGTCGACGATACCCAATTTCCGTTTTTTAATACGCAAATGGGCAAGGGAGTGCTCGATGAGGCAAGCCCCCTGTATCTGGGAACGGCGGCTCTATCGTCGGATGACTATGTTCATTGTGCCATCGATCGCGCAGACCTGATCGTCAATATCGGCCATGACGTGGTCGAGAAACCGCCCTTTTACATGGAGCCTGACGGACGCACCGTTATCCATGTGAATTACAAGGCCGCAGAGGTCGACCAGGTCTATTTTCCGCCGCTGGAAGTCATTGGCGATATTGCCGGATCTGTCGAGCGACTAGGAAACCGGCTGCGCGGCAAACACCCTAGTGACCCGGCAGCCTACGCCAATGTCCATGAGGACATCGCGGCGCACATCCGCCAAGGCAGCGACGATGGCCGCTTTCCGATGGTGCCCCAGCGCATCGTTGCAGATGTACGGGCGGTCATGGGCCGGGACGACATCGTCGCACTCGACAACGGCATCTACAAGATCTGGTTCGCCCGCAACTATATCGCGCATGAGCCGAACACGATTCTGCTCGACAACGCGCTGGCGACGATGGGAGCGGGTCTCCCCTCGGCGATGATGGCAGCGATGCTGTCGCCCGAGCGCCGCGTGCTCGCCGTATGCGGCGATGGCGGGTTCATGATGAATTCGCAGGAGGTGGAAACCGCGGTCAGGCTCGGCCTCAACCTTGTCGTACTCATTCTCAATGATTCCGCTTACGGTATGATCCGATGGAAGCAGGAAGAACTTGGCTTTCCCGAATACGGTCTGAGCTTCGCCAACCCCGACTTCGTTGCCTATGCGAAGAGTTATGGTGCGACGGGCCACCGGATCGAGAGCAGCGAAGCACTGGTACCGACGTTGAATGAAGCGTTCGAAAGCGGCGGCGTTCACCTCATCGACTTACCGGTGGATTATTCCGAGAACCGCAAGGTTCTGATCGATGAACTGAAGGCGATGGAGTGTCCTCAATGACGTGGCAGGTCCTCAATCCCTACGACCAGGAATGCATTGGCAGCGTGGAGCTGGTCGACTGGCCACAAATCGATCGTTGGCTCGACGAGGCGCGCGCGCTGCACGAAGACCGGCAAGCGCGGCTCCCCGCCCATGAACGCATCGCCATCCTGCAGCGCGCCAGCGTGCTGATGCGCGAGCGCGCGGAGACGCTGGCAATGCAGATTGCGCGCGAGGGCGGCAAACCCATCATCGACGCGCGCGTGGAAACCAGTCGCGCCATTCAGAGCGTCGAACTGTGCATACACGAATTATTCGCCAGCGGCGGGCGCGAAATCCCGATGGACCTGACGCAGGCGGGGGCAGGACGCAAAGCCTATACTTTCCGTGAGCCGATCGGGCCGGTCGTGGCGATCTCCGCTTTCAATCATCCTCTGAACCTGATCGCCCATCAGGTGGGACCGGCGGTTGCAAGCGGATGCCCCGTACTGGTGAAACCGGCCAAGGACACGCCCCTTTCCTGCAAGAGCTTCGTCGAAATCCTTTATGAAGCCGGACTCAATGAAAATTGGTGCCGTTTCGTGCCGTGCTCGGACGAGGTCGCCGAAAAAATGGTCACCGATCCACGAACTGCGTTCTTCTCCTTCATCGGTTCGGCCAGAGTTGGCTGGATGCTCCGCTCCAAACTGGCCCCTGGCACCCGCTTGGCGCTGGAACATGGGGGCGCGGCCCCGGTCATCGTCGATGACAGCGTTGCGCACGCCAAGGTAATTCCTCCGCTCCTGAAAGGGGGCTTTTATCATTCTGGTCAGGTCTGCGTCTCGGTGCAGCGCGTGTTCGTTCCGCGCGCCGAATTGCCGGACTTCGCTGCCGAGCTCGCTGCGGGAGCAGAAGCGCTGACGGTGGGCGATCCGACCAATGCGGAAACCCAATGCGGTCCGCTCATTCGTCCTGCCGAAGTCGACCGCGTCGAATCCTGGGTCGATGCAGCCGTTCAGGGCGGCGGCAGGCTCGCCGCAGGGGGTAAGCGCACGGGTTCCACCCTTTACCAGCCCACGGTCCTTGTCGATCCGCCCGACGACGCCGATGTATCGCGGAAGGAAGTGTTCGGCCCTGTGGTCTGCATTTACGGATACGACGACGTCGATGCTGCGATCACGCAGGCGAACGCGCTTCCCTACGCCTTCCAGGCGGCTGTGTTTACCGACCGAATGTCCTGGGCCGATTACTGCGTCGAAGCGCTGGCCGCGTCAGCCGTAATGGTCAACGATCATACCGCATTTCGCGTCGACTGGATGCCGTTCGCAGGACGCCGTCAGTCGGGTCTCGGAACAGGCGGTATCGGTTACACGATGGCCGATATGAGCGAAGAAAAGATGGTGGTCGTGAATTCACCATCCAGCGTCCGATGACCTTGAGCGCGGCGAAACGGCTTGCGCCCGTTTTGATTCTGGCCAGCTTCGGCCTCGACCAATTGTCGAAAACCTGGGCGCATTCTTTCGTTGGTTCGGGTAACGTGATCGCAGTGTTCCCGGGCTTCAATCTAGTCGCCATCACCAATAGCGGCGTGGCATTCGGATTGGCTGGTGAAGCAGCACCGGTTATCCTTATCGCGATCGGCGTTTTGCTTTCGGGACTACTCGGGATTTGGCTGATGAGAACCAGATCGGCCATCCATGCGCTCGGCTTGAGCCTCGCGATTGGCGGAGCGCTCGGCAACGTTGCGGACAGGCTGATGTTCGGTGCTGTCAGAGACTTCATCGATTTATACTGGGATACTCTTCATTGGCCATCATTCAATCTGGCCGACGTCGCGATCGTAGTGGGACTGGGGCTTTTGGTCCTGGTGGGCGAAGAGCAGCCTGAAAACCGCCCCGACATGAACTGAGTTAAAAATAGCGTAAGGCAGGGAAGGGCCTAGGGTTCCGCATAGCGCGGGCGAGCGAAACACCAGCGCGCTCCTGATGCCGTCCGTCGCGCCAGAACGCCGCTCCGTCGCGATCTCGCTTGCACCTACAGTAACTGTAGCACCCATCTGCTGATGGAACACGCTATGTTAGCGCTCACCACAGGAGATTTTCAATGACACTTCAACTTGGCGACACCGCACCCGATTTCGAGGCCGACACAACCGATGGCACGCTCAAGTTCCATGAATGGATGAGTGACGACTGGGCGGTGCTGTTCTCGCACCCTGCGGATTTCACTCCTGTTTGCACAACGGAACTTGGTGAGGTTGCCCGCCTGAAACCGGAATTCGACAAACGCGGCGTTAAAGTGATCGGTCTCAGCGTTGATCCACTCGAAGACCACCGATCCTGGGCAGGCGACATAGCCGAAACCCAGGGTCATGCTCTCAACTTTCCGCTGATCGCGGACCCGGATCGTGAAATCGCCGATCTCTATGGAATGATCCATCCACAGGCCGACGACACTCTTACCGTACGCTCGGTCTTCGTAATCGGATCCGATAAAAAGGTGAAACTTACGCTGACCTATCCCGCGAGCACGGGTCGAAATTTCGAAGAGATCCTGCGGGTCATCGATTCGCTGCAACTGACAGCCGACCACAGCGTGGCCACGCCTGTTAACTGGCAGCATGGCGAGGACGTCATCATCGTGCCCTCGCTCAGCGATGAAGAAGCGCGTGAGAAATTCCCCAAAGGCTGGGAGACGGTAAAACCTTATCTGCGCGTCACACCGCAACCGCAGGATTGATCGCAGCATAAGGGGCAATGCGAGACTTATCGGCGGGAGCATAGTCAAAAGCGAGCCGGTTGGTTTCGCTGTGGCTGGCTCGGCACCGATATGCCAAATCGAAAGGACGGTATTGGTCTATGAATCATTCCATAAAACAGAGCGAAGAACTCATACCGCAAGGGCCCGTCGACAGCACACTCCATTTCCTGAGACGGCCCTATGACTTCGTAAGCACGGTCTGCTCGCGAACCGGTGGCGATATGTTCGAAACCCGCCTGTTGCTCCGGCGGACTGTGTGCCTGCGCGGCGAAGCTGCGGCCGAGATGTTCTACGATAAAACGCGAATGTCGCGCGACGGCGCGATGCCGGAACCGGTTCGGGCGACTTTGACTGGCAAGGGCGGAGTCCAGGGTCTGGATGGCGAGCGGCATCTGCGGCGCAAGGAAATGTTCGTGTCGTTGCTGACGCAAGAGCGTGTCGAGGCTCTGGGAGAGAAATTCGAAAAAATGTGGTTGGCCCAGCTCCCGGCATGGACCCGGGAAACGCAGGTAATCTTCTACGAAGCGCTGCATCCCATATTGGCCGAAGCAGTGTGCGACTGGGCCGGAGTGCCACTACCGGCTGAAGAGCGCATCAAGCGAACTCGCGACCTTGTTCTACTCTTCGACCGCGCGGCCGCGCTCGGCTTGGGCCATTTTCAAGCCCGGCGCGCTCGCAGCCGGTCCGAAGCGTGGCTCGCTCGCATCATCAAGGATGTGCGCGATAGCCGTCTGGTCCCACACGCTGAATCCGCGCTGGCTGTGATCGCTGGGCACCGGGATGAGAATGGCGCGCTGCTAAGTCCCAAGATCGCCGCCGTCGAACTGCTGAACGTTCTGCGCCCAACCGTCGCAGCGTCTGTCTATATCACTCTCCTGGCGCATGCTCTCCATTCGTTTCCCGATTTGGCTCCGACCCCTGCATCCGATCGCTCTGAGATGGGCTATTTCGTCCAGGAAGTGCGCCGGTTCTATCCCTTCTTTCCTGCGGTCGCTGCCAGAAGCCGAAAGGACTTCCGGTGGCGAAATGTCCGTTTTCCCGCCGGGCGACGTTTCCTGCTCGACTTGCACGCAACCAACACTGATCCTCATCTCTGGAACGAGCCGGAAACCTTCAATCCGGAGCGCTTTCGCGAGGAAGGCATTTCCGCGTTCGCATTGATCCCTCAGGGCGGCGGCGATGTCCCGAAAAATCATCGCTGCCCCGGCGAGACGGTCGTGCTCGAAGTGATGGAGCGCGCGTTGCGAATGCTTCTTTGCGAAATGGAATATCGGCTTCCCCCGCAGGATCTGCGCATCGATCGTTCCCGGATGCCGGCGCTGCCAGGCAGCAAGATCATTCTCGAGGATATCCGGCGCAGTGAGCGGTCTTTGAAAGAGACTTGAGGAGAGCCGGGAACGCGTTGAGATCTCTCAGAAAGGAACGTCCGATTGCACAGCAGCTAAGACGAAATCGCTCTTTGAGAAGCACCGACGCCTCATGGGAGGGCAACATGATGCTCGGATTTGGCTGGGCACTTCTCGACGCCCAAACAGGAGAGAACCGTCCGCACAGTCATCTGGCACACCAGATCAGTCTTTCGCTGGTCGACTCTTGCAGCATTAACGCTGACCGAGATCTTCGCTTGTCGCCCGGTGAAGCTGTTCTCATCCCTGCCACCACGGTTCACCGCTTGACGCCATCCGGTGCCATCCTGCGAAATCTGTATGTCGATCCGTTTTTCATGGGAACCCGTGACCTCAACAAGAGTGTTGGACTGGAACGGCTTTCGACCGCTGAAGCGAATGCATTGGCTCTGGTTGGATCTGGGAACGAGGCACGCAAATGGATGGAAGGCTTTTTGAACCGGAAGGGTTCGAACCAAATCGACCCGCGCCTCCGCTCTACGCTGCAACGGATCGAACCCGGGGCGTCACCTTCGGAATTGGCCAAAGCCGTCGGTGTTTCGACCACGCGGATGCGGGAAATTGCGATTCGAGATTTTGGAGTGCCGACGACCAAGCTCCTGCAATGGTTGCAAGTTCAGCGTGCCATCGAAGGTTTCCACCAGTCTCATAGTCTAGCTGCCGCCGCGGCCGCAGGTGGGTTTTCCGATCAAGCGCATTTTACCCGTCGTTTGGTCGAATGGTTCGGCGTGACGCCATCACAGGGTCTCGCAAAAATCGAGATTACCATCGTGCGTTAAGACGCCAGCGAAACGTTCAATACCGGGGCCCTAAGGGAGCGTAGACGGAACCATCGTTTGAGGGAGGCTGCAATGGCCGTTTTTCGTTATCTCTATGGCCCGCTCTATTTTTTCGGCTTTGTCGGGGGCGCTACGGCGATCGTGTCCTCGGGTAGTTCGCCGGCCTGGTTGTTCGTTCTGATCATCGCCGCGATTGGGTCCTCGCTCGCCGCCGAGCGTATCGCGCCTTTCGAAAACCAGTGGAACTCGAGCCATGGCGATGGCCGTAGAGACATTTTGCATGCCCTCGTGAATGAAGGATCTCTTGTGGCTATGGTGCTGCTTCTTCCGCTCATCACAAGCCTTGTCCCTTGGGAATCAGCCTGGCCAAAGACGCTGCCCTTATGGGCCGATGTAGCAATGGCTATTGTACTCCTCGACGTGGGGATTACCCTTGCCCATTTCGCCAGTCACAGGGTTTCGTTTCTCTGGCGTTTTCACGCCGTGCATCATTCGGTACGCCGCATGTACGGCTTCAACGGGCTACTGAAGCATCCAGTCCACCAGTTCATCGAGGTTACCGCCGGTGCGTTGCCCTGGCTTCTTCTGGGAATCCCTCTCGATGTCGCCGCCGTGGCTTCCTTTGCGGTGCTGATACAGCTCCAGTTACAGCACTCGAACGTCGACATGCGGGTCGGGCCGTTGGCATATATCTGGGCCGTCGCTCCAGTCCATCGGCACCACCACCTCGCATCCGAAACGGACGGCGACGTCAATTTCGGTCTCTTCTTGACGCTCTGGGATGTTCTGCTTGGTACAGCGCGCTTTGGGTCGAGCCAGCATATCAGAGCGGGGGCGATTGGCCTCGCTGGCATCGAAGATTATCCGGATGCCTATCTAGCACAGTTGGCCGAACCATTTAGAAAGCAGGCACAGTCTCTGCCGGAGCTCGGCCCACAAAGCGAGAGACAGGCATGACCGATCAACATGCAGTCTATACGCCGCCAGCCGGTTATCCTATTCTCACGCCACTCTACGATATCGGGGTCCGACTTTCGACCCGCGAAAAAAGGTGGCGTAGAGACCTTGTGGACCTGATTGAGCCCAAGTGTAACGAGGTCCTGCTCGACATTGGGGCGGGTACCGGCAGCCTGGCGCCACTACTGGCCACGAAAAACCCAGCCACGACGTACTTCGGGATCGATCCAGACGAAGATGCGATCCAGATCGCACGAAAGAAAGCGGGGCGAGCTGGAATAGATGCTGAATTCAAACATGGATTATTCTCGGTGGCCACTGTTGCCAAATGGCCAGCGCCGAACATCGCCACACTCTGCCTCGTTCTCCATCAAGTTCCTTATGATGAGAAGCTCCGCTTGCTTTGCGAGATTTACGAAGCACTTAAGCCAGGTGGACGCCTGTTCATAGCAGACTACGGCGAGCAGCAATCACGCCTCATGCGTGTCCTGTTCAGAGCAACGATACAGCAGCTCGACGGTGTTTCGGACACGCAGCCAAACGCGGACGGCGCGCTTGTACCGCTTATGGAACAAGCTGGATTTCTCAGCATCACAGAATGCAAGAGATATCAAACCATCACTGGCTTGATATCGATCTACGGAGCGACCAAGACTTCTGCAGATGAATGAGAAGATTGCTCATTTACTCGCTTGGTTTGGAGTGGCCGGTACATGGATTTGCTGACAGAGAGTTTCACCTCTCGCGAGGATTTGTCCCAAGAGGTCCACGACGGTCAACTACGCTGACCCGGCGTGATTTTGCCTCAATCACGAGTCGCTCAAGTACGCCATTGCCGGGAAAGGCGATGACATAGCGCGTAGCAAAATGCTCGTCCATCTCTTCAAGGACCCGCGCCTGATAGTCGCGCCAGTTCCCTTTGAAGTTCATATCCTTGAGCATGCTGTGCGCGATAACGAGGTAGACCCGGATCGCCTATTGCTATGTCCGCTATGTCCGCAAGTTTGCGCTAAAGCGGACAGGCAGCAAGCGGCCCAATCTCTGCCATTTGATCGGCCTATCCACAGGCTTCCACACGACCGGTGTAGCTGTATCCAACCTGCTCAAAATGGCACAGCCGCCAATTGCATTTCACGCAACAGCAGCTTCGCGCCCTAATTTCAGTCGTTCGGACTCGCCCGGAAAATGCCCGGAAGCGGACCGGCAGCTTTGCTCCGGTAGTGAGCACCGACAATGTCCAATCCGGTGTGGAGAGCGGCCGCTTTGAATTGGATTTGAAGCTTAATGATATCGACCTCGCGGCCTTGTCATCCGACTAAGCCGCAAGTAGCCAAATGCCGCCGTGAATGATACCTTGTAGCTGGTAGAACGCGACTCGCCTTGATTGGTAGCTCCTTGTTGCGAGTGTCTCTGGTTCCCTGAGCCCGGACCCTGTCTGAGGTCCGGCTATGCCAACCTACAATCTGATATTTCGTGAAGACGGTCACGGCGTTGAAAAGCGTGTTGAGCTTGAAGGCCAGAATGTCGCCTGTGTTTTCTCCGTCCTAGAACACGAAGCCGCATCGCGTCTGGTGGAAATTTGGACAGGGGAACAGCGTGTTGCCTTGGTTGAGCGCGATCGCTCGGGCATTTGGATGGTTCAGAGTAATACTCGAAATGGCAGAACTTCGTAAAACAGTTGTTTCCACTCAGATTGTCATTCTGGCATTTGATAAATGCGTTTGCCAGCCTGTGAGGTACTGCAGATGCCTCGACGAGGATACGACCGAGAATGCGGAGAATACGCGTCACTAGGTGTCCCAATCCTTACGCGCTTGGGTAGGTCGCGTTTGACCGAGCAACCAAAGCCGAGTCAAATGCCCCTGAGTACGTATGGAGCGGTGGGGCACCACTCGGGAGTGAACCAATAGACACTTATATTCCTATATGACGGCGAGCTGACGATTGGTCAGCGTACCGTCATATTGACGCTGCAGGCGTATCTTGCGCTCCAGATCGTCTATGATTGCGCCGCTGAAATTCACCCCACTGAGATCCTCCATGAAGCTGATCCCGCCAGGCGTATCGACGTTCAGCTCGATCATCTTGTCCCCCACGATATCGAGGCCAGTTAGATACATGCCGTCGTCGATCAACTTGGGCCCCACGATTTCAGCGATCGCCAGCGCGTTTTCGTCGGGAGCCATCATCTCGTATCCCCCACCGGCTGAAATGTTCGATCGGTGATCCTCGGTCTGGCTAAACCGGCGTAGGCTAGCATAGGTGTCATCTACCTTGAGCGGGCGCCCGTTCAGAGTGATGATGCGCAGGTCGCCATCCGCGGCTGCGGGAAGGTATTCTTGCACGATAGCATAGCCATCGCGAATGACCGCTTCGGTTATCTGGTTGAGATTCTGTCGATTTTTCTTGTCGAGGAGGAAAACGCCTTGTCCGCCAGATCCCTGCAAGGGCTTAATCACGCCCTTGCCACCATGGGCATCTAGGAAACGCCTGACCTCTTTCGGTTCGCGGGTTATCATGGTTTCGGGACGCACGCTGGCAGGAAAACCCTGGAAATAGGTCTTGTTCACTGCATCGGTCAGATGGCGGGGATCGTTAAGCACGATGGTTCGCTGTAGGGAAGCCAGTTGCGCGAACAGCAAGCTGGATGACGGGGCCCAACTGCGCGCGACGAGTTCTTCGGCCGGGTCGCTACGAAGCATGAGGATGTCCCAGTCGCTAAGCGCAATTCTGGTCCGGTCCATCCCAGTATTCTGCAAGTGCGCAAGATAGTCGGTATCGTCCTCGAACTCGCTGATCTTGCTGAGGGTGGCCATGGCACAGATGCCCTCCTCCCAGTCGTAGATGAAATCACCAAGGCCGATAAGCGCGACCTGATGTCCTCGCGCCACTGCCCGACGGGCGAGGCGAATGGTCGAATAGTTGTCCTGCTCGGTGGCTACGTCGTTGACTACGAAGGCAAGCTTGATCTTATCAGCCGTCACTGAGGTGTTTCCTGGTAAAGCGCTGAGAGCGGAAGCTTGCGCACCTGCGCAAGCCGCTGGCGGGCGGCCGCGTCATCACAATAGGTGGGCAGGAGTTCGGGCGGGTGTAGAATTCCCAGTTCGATCAGCTTTTCCAAGCTTGGCAATTGCTTCAGAGCAAACTTCCCGAGGAAAAGAATCTCGAATTTGTCTCCACGACTTAGATAGGCGAGGAGCTCTTCCAATCCCTTAAGATAAAGAGCGTCCTTGGTCAGCCCGCCCCCCCGCTTGGCACGCACAGCGGTATCAAAAGCGTCTTTCGAGGGAATTGCGTGTTGCTCTGTCAAACAGGCATAGATTTCGGCGCCCGTCTCTTTCTCGGCGGCCATATGTGCTGCAACGACCCTCGCGGCAAGGACACGTAAGCGATCGGCCGGGAGATACCCCGTGAGGTACTCTCCGAGCACCGCGAGGCCCTCCTGCAGAACATCGTAGTCGCACAGCCCGCCTGCTAGGGTGTGCAAAGGCTGCCGCCGACCGTTATGGCGGGTTAAGACGTGGGTGCCGATCTCGTGGGCGATGAGAGGCTTCACCCTATGGCGCGAAGTACGGTAATCGTGTGCGACGTGGAAATCACCTGCGGACACGTACATCGAGGTCCCCGGCGTAGGATCGACCACAATACCGCACCGAAAGGTCGGCGCCCGTTTGCGATAACCGGCAATGGCAGCTTCCGCTGCTTCGCACACTTCGGCAGCCCCGACGTCCTCCTGTTTCGGCGTGAGGACCGGAACAGTTGCCAGCAAGTCTTTTGCCGTCTGGAGAAACCGCTCGCTGACATGTCCAAAAAGGTCGATGCTCGCCAGGATGAAGCCATCCTTGTCGCGCATACGAACCAGTTCGATTTGGCGGTCGAGCTCACGCTGCTTCTCAAGCATAAGCGCCTCGACGATCGGGTTCTTGATCTCGCGAACAGGCAAACTGAATAGTTCGCTACGAAGTACGGGCGCATCTTGATCGAGCCCCTCGCCATATCGGCTGTCGGGCATCGACCGGAAGGACGATGCCTGGAAGCCGTCCCAGATTTCGTCGATATTAACCGGCGTCAGACGCTCCAGCCAGTCGATTTTCCGGTCCATCTCCTCGAGAGCGCGATCAACGGCGATCGCCGCCTCGCAGAGCAGTTCGTCCGCGCCGTTATGGTGTTTTCTTTCCTTTGCCATGCGTGTCATGCTGGCATTCGAGCTTTGCTTTGGGCCTGGCCGGGGGCAGGATATTCGGCGAGCCAATCGCGCGCCTCGTCCACCGCCGCGAGGAAGCCTTCACGCAAATCCTGTAGCGCGAGTATGTCCGCCGAGCGGCCCCATTCATCCATGAACACTTTCTTATATTCGAGCGTGATCACACAAGCGGCATCGCCGTATTTGGCGTGAAGCCATTCAGGGAAATGCCCGCCATCCTTCCAGCGAATATTCGTGCCCACCTCGAGCGTCCGGCCATTTAGCGGATGCGAGCGCAGGGCATCGCCGAACCTCTCGAGAAGCCCCCCGAAGATATCCTTGTCTAACGTAGTAGCCCCCAGATCGATATCGGGGCTGAGTTGCGGATCATCTGGCTCCGCATCGCGACCTGCTCGCCGATGGTTGTAGCTGTGCACGTCGAGCACGAGGATCCGCCCATGAGCCTCGATCATCTCATCCACGCACCGAGCGACCTGATCGTAGAATTGCCGGTGAAGCCTTAGGGAAAGTTCCTTCTCCCTCTCAGGCATGTCGGGCTTCCAGATACGCAGCCCCCAAGTGTCTTCGGGGTTCGTAGTGACCGCAGTCTCGGACGGGCGGTTCAGGTCGAATTCGAACCGCGACCTATTGGCGCGGATTATAGTGTCGCCAGCGGTAAGGAAAAAATCGGTAAGGGGGTCTTCTTCTCTAAGTCGATCGGTTTCCCCGATCTCAAGCCATGGCGCGAGCGATCCGCGAATTGTATGCCCTGCATGAATGGCCGCGACGAGCACCGGCCCGGGCTGCGTGACGACGTCCCATGGGGCAGTTGTCTTCGACGAGGTGAGTGATGTCTGCTCCATGCGTGCCCAACGGACCCATGCTATAGGGGTTCCTACTGGCTCCGCCACCGCCGGATCAGGACAGAGGACACCCTAACCCCGCATTGCCTTCGAGGTACATATGGGAGCGGGCAACCACAAAGTAAGCCAGGCAATCAAATCGATATGATGGCGGATTGCCGTTGCGGCCCAAGATCGTCAGGAGGATAACTTAGTGAACTCGGGAGTTATCTTCCGTTCTTCAATCGTAGCGTCCGATCGAAATGCAGATATCGCATGACGACAAAGCGTCTAAGGAATCCTGCCCCGACAGACGCCAAGAGATAATTTACGGGTGCACGCTTTCGACGCTTATCGGCTAGGCGAAAAATACGCGCATATTAGCCCGATCACAGCGATGCGCTCAGTGCTTCCTGATTAGTCTTCCGTGCTTTCGTTTGGCTTACCTATCAGCCAGACCCCCGTTTTGCCGACCAGTTCCATAGAGCAGACAGGTCTTCCGTTTTCGTAAAGGTCGGCCTTGGTCCCGCTCGCGACCTTCTTCGCCTTGTCCAGCGCTCCAGCAATTGAAACGCTATCGAAAGCGATCTCTTCGCGCGCCGCAGAACGTTGGTCCCAAGAATGCAGAACGTAGTGACTCATCAGCAACCTCACTTCTGAAATTGATTTCCGGCCCCCGTCCTTGCCTTTTAAATATCCGCTTTCCGGCGACGAAACGTAATCCACGCTCTTGGCGCACCGTTTCCCCGCCTCAACGGCCGAGCTTAAAATATCATTTGCACTCACTACGGCAAAGGCAATGGCTGTTAAACGGTCGCATGACGGGAACCATTGGTCGCACACGATCAAGAGCGAGCCGCAAGTAAACGCACAATGGCCCTCTTAGCCCACTTGTTGAACGTCCTGTCTGACAGGGGCCACGAGTTCCGGATCAACATTCAATCAAAGGCATTTCTTGCCGTAGCACCGGCCCGTTCTCGATGTGCTTTCGGGTAGTCTGGTGTGTTTCAGCAAAGGAGTGGCACAATGCATACTGAAGCAGAAAAGAATTCCGCTGTTATTTCGAGTGATCGCGTCGAAGGTACAGCCGTCTTTGATCGCGGCGGGAAAAACATCGGCCACGTAGATCACGTATTGATCGAGAAGCGCGGTGGACAGGCAACAGAAGCAGTTTTGTCGGTCGGCGGTTTCCTGGGAATGGGTGATGAGAAGCACTGCGTCCCTTGGTCGAAGCTCGATTATGATACCGACCTTGGTGGCTACCACCTTAACATCGACGAAGATGCCCTTCGCGAAGGGCCGCGCTTCACTTCCGAGGAACGACACAAGACCTACGACGATAATTTCCGGTCTGGCGTTCACAAATACTATGAAACAGCGCAGGTAGCTTAGCGCTATGAGCATTGGGGGCCCGGCTTGACTGTCGGGCCCCCTTGCAACTGTCTCCCCAAGATGCGACCGCCGGTACAGTCCTGTTGCGGGGGCTCAGTTCTTGCCCCCATTCCGAATATCAGAGAGACGAATGATCACATCATCGGTTTTCCGCCGGTGACGGCGATTGTAGCTCCCGAAATGTAGCTTGTTTCATCGCTCGCCAGCATGACGTATGGCGGCGCAAGTTCGGCGGGCTGCGCGGGGCGGTCAAGCGGATAATCCTTGCCGAATTCAGCAACATCCTCTTCCGGCATCGCGTCGAGGGAAAAAGCGGTCTCCAAAACCGGCCCGGACGCGATGCAGTTCACCCGTAGCGGCCTCGTGACTGTCGATCGACATCTTTGGCATCGCCTTCTCCGCCACGGGATTGGACAGCTGGGCTCTACAATCGTCGGAAAGTCATTCGGCAAAGGCGCCGCCCAGGATCGCCGCCAATCCCGCACTATAGGCGACAAGCACGGCGATTGAATCGTAGCCCATGCGGAGCATGGCCTTGTTCCGCCGTTCGAGCAGGCCGATCAGGACCAGCATGGTCAGTAATATGCCGAGGAGCGCGGCCACCATCGCGCTGCGATCGACCTGATTGAGTACGAGCGGCCCCGCCGCCAAGATATCGATCAGCAGGACCAGTGTCACATCGAACATGTTGCCGCCCAGTATATCGCCAATAGCCAATTCCACACGGCGGATGCGAACCGCGGCAATTGCCGTGCTGAGTTCGGGCAGTGACGTGGCGAAGGCGAGCAGGGTCAGGCCCATCACTCCGGTATCGGTACCCGTTTGTTCGGCCATCCCCTCCGCCGCCAATGTCACGAGTGTGCCGCCTGCACAGATCAGCACGGCTGCTGTTACGGTGACGCCGACAAGTCGGGCATTGGAAAGCTCAGAAGGGGCTTCTTCTTGTCGATCCACCTCCGGCAAGGCTTCCGGCGTCCAGCCTCTCGAAGAGACGCTCCTCCCTAACCGCCAGAGGCACAAAAGATAGGTTGTGGCGGTCAGCACCGGGAAGAAGCCGACCCCGATGCCCCATAATTCCCAGTCGCCCACCATCACGCCCAGCGCCACGAGCACCAGAAGCACGATGCTGACTGCCGCGTTGAGCATAACGCGCGGCCCCGGCACCATACTGGTCAGCGCATTTTTGCCCACGAACAGATCAGCCAGCGCGATGACGACCACCTGAAAGGCGACCCCGCCGACGAGATTATTGACCGCCATGCGCGGATTGTCGGAGATTACCGCGACGCTGGTGGTGGTGATTTCGGGCAACGAAGTCACCGCGCCCAGCAAGATGACGCCGATAGTCGCCTGTCCGATGCCACTCCGCTGCGATATCGTGTCGGCATAGCCCGCCAGCCGTGCTCCGGCGAACCAGACGAGCACGGCTCCGGTCAGGAACAGCGGGACGAGCGCGAACAGAGACAAGCCAGCAAGGCTCATGTCACTGTCCAAGATAAGCCGAAGTCAACAGGAGTGCTCCGAAGCCCAGTGCGAAGGACGGGCTCGATATACGGCGCTTAGCCTTGGGCTGGTCGGCTTCGGGCACGATATCCTCGATCGTCGCGGTCAGTAGCAGGCCCGCGAACACAGCGAGCACGAAGCCCGTCAGCACATCCCCCGCTCCGGCCAACACGGTATACCCCGCGAACGCACCGATCACCGGAAGCAGCGGATAGATCGCCAGCGCGCTTAGCCGGTGCCTGCGCGTAATCTTTGCCGAGCGGAAATTCGCAGCGATGGCGAAGCCACCCGGCAAGTTGCCCGCCACTTGAGACAGGGCCAGCAGCAGCCCCAGTTCGCGCGCCACCGCTCCCCCGCCGCCGGTCATCAGTCCATCGGTCAGCAAGTCAACGCCCACTGCGGCATAGGCCCCCCAAGTGGTCGCACGGCCTGCGGCGCTACCCATTCGGTCGCGGATCTTTCGTGTGGCTTTGGCGATACTTGCGGAGCAGATTGCCCCGACGATCAGCGCCACGACCAACAGCCAGGTCTCGATCCGCTCCTGCGAACGCGGGATGAGCTCAATTGCGGCAACCGCGGTGGCGATCCCAGCAGCGGCATGGAGCGCGCCGCCGACCAGCCATTCGGGCGGCTTGCGCCACTCGGCCAGCGCAACGCCAAGAAGATTACCCAGCGAAGGCAGCAGCGCGAGAGCGAGTACCGCAAGAAGGCCAGAAGACTCCATACTGTCAGCGGATCACCGCTTGAGCGCGTCCGGCACGCTATCGAACCGCACCGCCACCAAAATCGCGTCGAAGGACGCCTCGTTCGGCAGACCCTTCAGACCATCTCCCGTAATGATCTCGCAATCGTCGTAGGCCAACTCCCTAATCCGCGCCGCCGCCTGCCTTGCCAGCGCCTCGTGCCACTTGATCGCATGGACCTGCCCAGCAGGGCGGGAGAGGACGGCTGCGGCATAACCCGTTACCGCCCCGACCTCGAGCAATCGGTCGTCTGCCCCGACTTCCCCCCCATCCATCCGGTGATCGACGTAGGTTTCGCGCGGGGCTTTGGCAAAGGCGGACAGAAACGCCTCGTCGCGAAAGCCGCGCGCGGCAATCTGGTTGCGGTTGATCAACTGGCGCCGGTCAGCATAGTCGGTGCCGCTCACGATGCACCTCCAGCTTGGTTAGCGAACACCACGCGCGTCCCCTGGCGCACCGCATCCGCCAGTTCCTTCGCATCCCAGTTGGTAAGTCTTACGCATCCATGGCTGGCGGTCTTGCCGATCAGTTGCGGGTCGGGCGATCCGTGGATGCCATATCCGGGTTTGCTCAGATCGATCCAAATGCCGCCCACCGGATTGTTCGGCCCGGGCGGGACGATCAGCGTTTCGTCGGGACCCCATTCGCGCCCGCTCGGATCGAAGGTATAGTTTGCATCGGGCGCTACCGCGACCACCTCCATCGAACCGGAGGGGCTGGGAAATTGCGCGCTGCCCACCGTCGCGGGATAACTGGCAAGGATATTGCCCCGCTCGTCGAAAGCGACGACCGAATTGTCCGACTTGCGGACCTCAATCCGGGCGACCTGCGAAGGAAGTGTTTCCTCTCGATGCGCAACAATAGTGATCCGCGTCCCCACGCGGCTGAAATCGGCCTCGGGATTGAGCGCCCGAAGCAGGTCCTGATCCATATGGAACCGGTCTGCGATCAGCTCCTGCGGCGAGGTCCAGCCAACACGCTCCAGCGCTGCCATTGCCGACATAGCGTCGGGCACACGAAAGAACGGTCCGTCCACGTCGTCGCGCGTGATCGTGTAGGTCTGGAAAATCTCACCGCCCTGCGAGTTTATCAGTGATCGCATAAGCTGCGGATCGATGCTTCCCTCGGCAGGAAGCCCGCGGGCTCGTCGGAAATGCTGGATCGCCCGCATCGTGTTGCCGCCCATGAGACCATCGATCACGCCGGGCGAATGGCGGCTCCGATCGAGCATAACCTGCGCGGCAAGCACTACGCGCGAACGAGCGCCAGAAAATGCCGTTTCCGGCACCGAGGGTGGGATTTTCAGATCAAGACTTTCGCTTTGTGTCGTCTCGATACCCGCTTCGGCATCGGTTGTTGACTGGGCCGGCGATACCGAGGGAACACAGAGAAGCGCGGTGGCGATCAACACCACCAAGATACGGTCAATAAGAAGAAATCCAGGCATGGTTGACTAACTGGGCTGCCTGCGCGGATGTTCCGATCTACTCAATCCCGAAAAGGCTGTTGAGCGTACGATTTGATATTTGAACCAAGGGCGCGCATCCAATGCACGCAAGCGCCATCCCGGTTTCGGGCGGCGCTACCAAACGGAGTTTCCTGGTGGTGGGCGCTGTGGACGGCGGCCGTGGGTCGCCAGGCAACTGGGTTGTGTCTCCCGAGGAGTTACGGCGTGCTGCACCGCGTGGGGCGATACGCCAAACGGTGTTCGACACATCATCCGCGACATATAGTACACCACGCGCCTCATCGTACGTCACGCCCACGGGGCGCCCCCTCGCGTGCCCGTCTTTCAAAAAACCTGTGAGCAGATCGATGGGTTCGCCGCTCGGGCGCCCGCCGCGGAAAGGGACGAAGACGACTTTATAGCCCGACGGATCGGCTCGATTCCAGCTTCCGTGCATCCCGACGAACGCGCCTTCGGCGAACCGGCCACCCAAACCCCCGTCGGTGGTGAAATCGACACCTAGTGCAGCTACATGCGAGCCTAGCGCGTAGTCGGGCACAACGGCCTTGTTCACCAGGTCGGGCCTCGCCGGCTTGATCCTCGGATCGACGTTCTGGCCGTAGTAACTGTAGGGCCAGCCATAAAAGGCACCGTCGCGTACGGAAGTCAGATAATCGGGGACGAGTTGCGGCCCGAGTTCGTCGCGCTCGTTGACGACCGCCCAAAGCTGCTCGTTCCACGGGTCGAAGGCGAGTGCGGTCGGGTTGCGGATGCCGGAAGCGAATATCCGACTGGCACCCGTTTCGCGGTCTATCTCCCATATGACCGCACGGTCCTCTTCGACATCCATGCCGCGTTCGCCGACATTGCTGTTCGAGCCGATGCCCACATAAAGCTTCGAGCCATCGGGGCTGGCGGTCATCGCCTTGGTCCAGTGGTGATTGATTTTCGCGGGAAGCTTTGTGACTTCGGTACCAGACCCCGCGATTCTGGTGGCTCCTTCGGTATATTCGAAGCTTACCAGATTACCCTGATTGGCTACGTAGAGCGTGCCATCGACCAAGGCCAAGCCATAGGGAGCGTCAAGACCTTCGATAAAAGTGGTCTGGAGATCGGTTTGCCCATCGCCGTCCTCATCACGCAGCAGGGTTAGCCGGTCCCCGCCTTCGACCGGGCTTTTGCCGCGCTTCTTTATCCAGCCAGCGATAACATCCTTGGGCCTCAACTTTGGCGCCTTGCCGCCAGAACCCTCGGCGACCAGAATGTCCCCATTGGGCAGCACGAGCGTCTGCCGTGGAATCTTCAGATCCTGTGCAATGGCGGAAACAGTGTACCCCTCGGGTACGATGGGTAGTTCGCCCCCCCATCCTTCCGGCGTTGGAATTTCCATCTCCGGCACGAGAGCATCGTTCTGTTCGGGAAGCTCGGGCTGGTCACCGGTCTGATCGAGATCGGGATCGCTGCCGACCTGGCAGGCGGCAAGCGCGATTGTCAGCGGCAAGACGAGATGGGCTAAGCGGTTCATGCGCGTTTCTCCACCGTCTGGGTGCCGTAAGCGATAAACGCTGCGATCAGGGCAAGGATCGAGCACAGAATCGAAAGCATAAGTCCCAGAGTGCCAACGGAATGCCAGCCGTCACGAGCGTGCTGGAATGCATTCAGCACACCGAGACCGAACATTGCGGCGATGACAATCAGATAGAGCGTACCGCGACCTTTCGCGTGGCGAGCTCGTCCGAAGAAGATGGCGAGCAGTGCCGAGGCGAGGACCAGGCCCGCGAACAGGTCTGCCCCGGCAATGAGCCAGGACGAGAAGTTGGTCCACTGGATCTCCGCCGTATTCAGATAGGTTATATCGGTAAGTAAAGCGGCAGGATAAAGCGCCACGGGAAAGGCAAGCAGTATCGCGTGCAAGGGATTTGCAAAAGAACGGGAATTAGTGACTGTGCGATCCATGCGGGCAATCTCCTCTTCCGGCTTTGCCACTCTGACTAACCAACAATCGCGGGGAAGGTGCCGAAGATTACACCCGCCCCAGCCAGACCGAGGGAACCGAGAGCGAGCGGCGAGCGTGGAGCCCGTAGCCTCAGGACTTGTCCCAGCAATGCGGCGATTGCGATGAGACCAGCACCTATCGCGATGATCCGCGCGATCCCGGCATCGGGGAAAACCAGCACTCCGGCGTAGCTGATAGCGAAATGCGCCGACCAGATCACAAAGGCGATCAGAAGCGTGCGATAGATCGAAGGACGGTCGATGGGCTCGCCAATCTCGCTGTTCTTTGCTTCAGACACCGGGGAACACCCTCGGCAGGAAAGTAAAGACCATGCCCTGCAGCGCGCAGAACATTATGAAACGTGCGACGATGTCCATGGTGACGTTTGTCGGAGTGGTCATGATTCCCCGCGCCTCGCGAAAAGCCAGATAGGTGGCCATGATGACAGCAACTACGACCACCTGTCCCTGAAGCACCGAAAGCATGAAGACAGTCGCACCCATCCCATTCGCGGTGGGTTCAAGACCCGTCGCGAGCCATCCAGTCACATCGAGGTATAAGGCTCCGACCAGCAGGGTCGCAGCAAGTGCCTCCAGCATCCAGGGCAGGTCTTCGGCAAGCCGCCCTTCTTTCGATGCGAGAAACCGACGCCCGCCCCAGGCCGCAAGAAGCGCCGCCGCTTCTATCCCGACAATGATTGCAGTTTCGCCGAGCGGCGGAGGCGCACTCCAGACTTCGGGATTGATGCCATAGAGGTAGAGGTAGGCGAACACGGCCATGAAGCCGATCATGCCGATTACGACCATCAAAGTGTTCAACGCCCACCAGCCGTGGCTTTTCGGCCCGGTGATTGCGATCGGAACTTCGATACCGCCGCCGATGTCGGCGCTTTCCTGTTTGATGGGACGGTCAGTTTCCCAAAGCCATCGAAGCGTACTTAGCACTGCTACAATCCCGCAAAACACTGCAAAGGCGTAGCCCTGCACCGTCAGCGAGAGGAAAAAGAGAGCGGTGAACACAGCTGCTGACAATGGCCATGGCGACGGGCCGGGCATGAGTTGAACGTACTGTGGTTCAGCCATCACGGTCGAGGTGATCAACGTCTCGCGCTGACCAGTGGCAGAGTTCGGGAGGAAATAGCGCCCTTCCTCGACTTCCTTCGAGATTTGGGGGCGATCCCATAAAGGCTCGCGAGTCGTAACCAGCGGAATCGAGCGAGTGGAGTACAAACCGGTTGGAAGCCATTCGAGCGTACCGCCGCCGTAGATATTGCCTGCATCGTCATGAACCGTGAAACGAAAGCGGCGCGCGAGATCGAACAGAAAAAGGAGTATCCCAGCGGCCATCACGAAAGCGCCGATGGTGGACACCAGATTGAGCAGATCGAGATCACGTCCGGGCAAATAGGTATAGACTCTGCGTGGCATGCCCATGAGGCCGGTCAGGTGCATCGGGAAGAAAGTGATGTGCAAACCAGCGAACATCAGCCCGAAGACCCATTTGCCCACCCGTTCGGACAAAGCCCTGCTGCTGGTCATGCCGTGCCAGTGGTAGAATGCGGCAAACATCGGGAAAACCATGCCGCCCATGAGCACGTAGTGGAGGTGGGCGACGATGAAATAGGTGTCGTGCGCTTGCCAGTCGAAGGGCACCATACCCACCATCACGCCGGTCAACCCACCCATCGTGAAAATCACCACGCTTCCGACCACGAAAAGCGCGGGCGTGGCCCATTTGATTTTGCCGCTGGCTAACGTGGCGATCCAGCAAAATACCTGAATGCCGGCGGGTAGGCTGACGGCCATGCTCGCGGCAGAAAAATAGCCAGCGGAGACGCGCGGCATATCGGTCGTGAACATGTGATGCGCCCAGACGCCGAAGCTGATGAAGCCGGTAGCCACCAGTGCCAGTACGTTGAGACGGTATCCGACGAGCGGCACCTTTGCGACTGCGGTCACCATCATGCTCATGAGACCTGCGGCTGGGATGAAGATAATGTAGACTTCTGGATGGCCGAAAAACCAGAAGAGGTGTTGCCACAGCATGGGATCGCCGCCGCGTAGCGCATCGAAGAAAGGCCAATTGAAAGCTCGTTCGATCTCCAGCAGCATCGTGCACAGGATCACACTCGGGAAAGCGACCACGATCATTACCGCGAACACCAGCATGGCCCACGCAAACATCGGCATCTTGTCGAGGGTCATTCCCGGCGCGCGGGTGCGCAGCACACCCACGATGATCTCGATCGCTCCGGCAATGGCCGAGATCTCGATGAAGCCGATGCCGAGCAACCAGAAGTCTGTATTGATACCGGGACTGAAGGCGATGCTCGTCAGCGGGGGATACATGAACCAGCCGCCGTCGGGCGCCAGCCCCACGAACAGCGAGAGAAAAAACATCGTTCCGCCTACGAAATAGGCCCAGAAGGCGAATGCTGACAGCCTGGGAAACGGTAGATCGCGTGCCGCCAGCATCTGCGGTAAAAGCATGATCCCGATCGCCTCCACCATTGGCACGGCAAACAGGAACATCATCACCGTTCCGTGCATGGTGAAGAACTGGTTGTAGGTATCGACGCCGAGGAAATCCTGCATCGGAGCGGCGAGTTGCACACGCATGCCCAGCGCCAGAATTCCTGCTGCTAAGAAGAAGCCGAAAGCAGTGACGACGTACCAGAAGCCGACGTAGTTGTTATTGACCGCGGTAAGACGTGCCCACCCCTTGGGCGCGCGCCAGATGCGGTTCAATTCTTCGACTTCGCTATCGGGACGCTTCTCGGTGGGGAAGCGCTCATAGAGCGAATAATCGAAACCCGTCTCGGATCTCATCTCTGCTGCTCGAGCCAGATGGCGATAGCTTCGAGCTCGTCGGCATTGAGCATGTCATAGCTCGGCATACGATTTCCCGGCTTGAGCGATTGGCTGTCGCCGATCCAGCCGATGAGCGTACCGCGATTGTTGGGCAAGATACCCGCACCCAATGTCCGGCGCGATCCGATATGGGTGAGATCCGGTCCAGCGAGACCGTTCGCCTCTGTTCCGGCAACACGATGGCACGCACCACACCCAGACTGCATGAATAGTTGCTGCCCGGACAGCTGATCAGAATTTGCGTCAGCGCCTGCATCCGGACGCGAATCCGCTGACTGCTCGGAAGCGACCGTCATTGAGGCGGATAGTGGTTCTTCTGGCGTGGCTATGCCGCGCCCCGCTGAAACGAGGCGCTCATTCCGCTCGGCATACCATTCTCGAAAATCGTCGTCCTCATGCGCTACAGCAACGAAGCCCATCAGCGCATGTTGCCGCCCGCAATACTCTGCGCACACCCCGCCGAATTCTCCTGGGCGATCTGCTTCGATCCGCAGCAGTGTGCGTCGCCCGGGGATCATGTCCTTCTTTCCCGAGAGATGCGGCACCCAAAAGCTGTGAATCACATCGGCGGATTCCAGTTCGAGCACCACCGGACGTCCGACGGGAATGTGAATCTCATTCGCATCTTCCATCACAACCGCGCCCGATGGGTCCAGATATTGCACACGGAACCACCACATTTCACCGGTAACGCGAATACGCATCTCGTCCCCGTGGATCGGCTCTGTCAGGCTGGCCGTAAGTGTGAGTCCCCACACCAGTAGCGCGGTCAATACGACGCCCGGAAAGGCCACCCCGCCGAGCCAGATCGCGCGTTCGCCTCCTAGCTTCGCCTTCCACTTGTCTGGTCCCTTGATGGCGACCCAAAGAGCAAGCACCACGACCAATGTGACGAAAGCGCCCAAACCGAAAAGCGACCAGGCCAGGGTTGTAACTTTGCCTGAATACGGACCTGCCGGGTCGAGTACCGGAGGTGGCCAACCCCAGAGTGCGTCAATCATGGTCGAGACCATACAAATAGGCTGCGATATCTGCCGCCTCAGTCTCGCTAATTGGCATTGGCGGCATGGAAGAGCCCTCCTTCACGGAAGGTGCGTTGCGGATGAAGGCCGCCAATACGTCCGGCCGGTTCGGCAATTGGCCAGCTATCAAGCCGACATCGTCGAAGCCATCAAGCGATGGTCCCAAGCGCCCGGATGGCCAGTCCAGCCCGGGGATTTCGTGGCAAGATCCACAGCCTGCGCGCTTGATTGCTATTAAGCCGCGATCCTTCGGTCCGGTAGCCGGCTCTCGCCGCGTCTCGACCGGGTCCTTGCATGCGGCAAGCGGTGCACAAGCGGCTAAGGCTACGCCGGTCACGATGGCTTTCCAATTCCGATGCTCCACACTCCCCATTCCCATGGGAACCGGACAATTGCACGCTTCGTTCCCGCCAGGCGATGCTTTTCCGCTCTAACCTGTCCGTCGCCGCCTTTGCTATGGCGCTGGCGTCATGCACTCCTGCCCCGATCGACGATCCATTCGACGACACCGGCGAATTGATTGCCTTATCAGGCGGGGACGCGGGTCCGCAGGCCGCTTGCCACACTTGTCATGGGCTGGACGGCGGCGGCGACGGAGCGTTGGTGCCGAGAATAGCGAGCATGGATACGGGATATCTTGTGCGGCAGCTGGGCTTTTACGCGGACGGCCAACGTAGCCATCCCCAAATGACTTGGCTTGCAGGCCGTCTAAATTCCGAGGAGCGGTTGGCTGTGTCAGCCTATTACGCGGCCATGGACTTTCCGGAGGGCATGGAGGGAAGCACGACTTTGACTGGACCCTCGTGCGAAATCGCAAAAGGATACGAGATCTACCATGCAGGCTTACCCGAACGCGCTCTATCGTCCTGCGCATCTTGCCATGGGGAAACCGGTCTGGGCTCGGGTGGCGGCAACCCACCCCTGATCGGTCAAAGCGCTGAGTACCACGCCGAACAATTGCGACGCTGGCGCAACGGTGAGCGATACGGCGATGCACTAAACGTCATGCACGATGCGGCCAGCAAGCTGCAAGAGAGCGAAATCAGCCCACTCGCGGCGTATATTGCGTATGGTCCGGAGCCGTCTCGTCGTCTCGGATTTCCGGAAGAATGCCCCTGACTGTATCATCGCGATCCCAGAAATGGTGTTTCAGTGCCGCAATGACATGCAGCGGCACCAGCAATGCGAGGCCGATAACGCCTAGGACATGAAGGCTCTCCGCCCAGTCGAGTACTTGATACTGCCACGCTGGGGAGAGTGTATGAAAGGGCATCGGGGGTATAGCGACCAATCCGGCAAGCCGCAGAGGCTGCACCGGCTGTATCGCCGACCACATCGCCCATCCGCTCAGCGGAAGTAGCGCGAACAGGCCATAGAAAAGGTACTGTGTGATATGTGCTGCCGTGCTCTGCCAGCTTGGCGCATCGGCGTCGTTGACCGGATCGGGGACAAAAAGCCGCCAGCCAAACCTCAAGATGGCGAGGAACAGAATGGTCAGCCCCAGCTCGCTATGCAATTCGTAGGTGGCAAGCTTGCTTGCCCCGACGGGATAGCGCGACATCATCCAACCTGAGCCGAGCTGAAAGAGAACCAACCCTGCCATTATCCAGTGAAACCAGACACCGACCGGAGAATACTTCCCATGCTCGGTATAACTGACCGCCCATCTTCGGATTAGGTCATGAAGCCTCATGCAGCCGCTCTGTTACCAAGCGATCGATAGAGTATCGTCAATGCAGCGATTAGATAGACCAGGCTCGCGGGGGCCCACATAACGATACCCGCAATCTGCTGATCCTCGATCGGCGAGAGACCCCACAAGCGGGTCGTTAGCCAATGTGGCGCATAATACGCACGGTGCGCAAAGGTAAGTAGCGCGCCAAGTGCCCCCATTGCGACCATCGTCGCCAACAGCCCTGTCGCGGCAGCTGGAGCCGGCGATCGAATGACCTTGACCCACCAGGCTGCTGCCGTGGCGACAATGCTGATTTGCATGAGCCAGAAAACCGCGTCGCTACTCATCGCCAGTTCGTACAATTGAGGAGCATGCCAGGCCCAGAAGGTGATGGCATGTACCGCAGTCCATACGGTCAACGTCCCGGGCAAGCTCTTGTCCTCGAGCCGAAAGGCCGCAATGAGCAATGGGGCGAAGACCGCTGCGAGTATGACATCGTGGATGATGCGAACTGTGAACAATGCGGATCCGAGCGCGCAGAAGGGGCTGATGTAGAGAAGGCAGAAGACGATCAGGAGTGCGTATGTCGGCGTGGCTCTCAGACTTTCGCGTTGCCAATATGCGCCCCCTACCACGACCAGAAGGCAGGCGACCAATTCGGGTGCGAAATTCCAATTGGTTAACCAGCCCCCAGGATCTGGAGCTTTTCCGCAATAGGGCAACCAATCGTGCAGCATCCGTCTCCCGTGAGCGTGTGGTTAGATCAGCAATAAAGCTCACAACAGTCTTTGGTGTCCTGCAAACCGACGCAATGAGCAGATAGCGATCGCAACCTAGGATGAAAGACGCTCGGACAGAATTTAGGGTCCCGAGAGCATGTAGGTAGGCCATAATCGGTGAACCGCATTCGCTCTGATCATACCCGTGAGCCAGGTGAAGGTCGGCTTTGGCTACAATCGCGTCTGAAGCCGACCGTCCGCTACCGGCCCAAAGACGCCAGGCTGCTCTCCGTGGGACCTGTCGGTCGGCTCAGCGCCCCAAATCCAGACGTTCATGATCAGTCCCGAACAGATTGAAAGCGGCCGCATTTCTTAGTTCGATTTATCCCAGATTCGGGAGCATCTCGACCCAGAGAGGGAAACGAACGGACTCGAGAGACCGTCACTTCAGTGTCACTTAGGAATTTGAGTTAGAGACGAGGCATGGCCGCGAGCGAACTTGAGGGATCTCGGCTATCAGTTGCCAAGCCTGTCACCTAATTGTAACCTGCGCTGGAATTGGGGGTCGTATGAGAGAAGTGGGTCCCATAGCCGAATTGCCGCCAGCCGTGACACTTCGTGCGGCGAACATTGTGGCAAAGACCTCCAGCGCGATTGGCCGAAGTTTCTTCCCCGCCCTCAGTCAAGCCCTGGCTCAGGAATTTGGTGTTCGGTGGGTCTTCGTTGGACAGTTCGAGCCATCAGAATGGGATACTGCATCGACGCTCGCATTCTGGGACGACGGCCCCGCTGTCAACTTCTCCTACCACTTGGCCAACACTCCTTGCGCAGATGTTAGAGACAACCGCGCTTGTTGCTTTCCCGATAACATTCAGCAGTTGTTTCCGCAGGACCACATGCTCGCCGAGATGGGTGCGCGAAGCTATGCGGGCGCGCCTTTGCGCGCAGCGGATGGACGTGTGTTGGGGCTGATCGCCATGCTCGATACAGAGCCGTTCGCCTGCTCTGACACGATCATTCAGGTTCTAGAATTGTGTTCGGGCCGGGCCGCTGCCGAACTCGAACGTATCGTGACGGCTTCACTGAATGAACGGTTAGGTCGAATTATTGAAGCTTCAATCAGCGAAGCTTACGTTTTCGATGGGAGCACCTATCGATTCGAACTCGTGAATAGAGGTGCGCGCGAAAATTTGGGTTACTCAATGCCCGAACTGCGCAAATTGACTCCATGGGATCTGAAGCCCGAGTTTTCGAAAAGAGAGTTTCTCGATTATGTCGATCCGCTCAAGACCGGACAGGTTCCAGTATTGCGCTTCGAAACCAACCATCTGAGAAAAGACGGAACGACTTATCCTGTCGCTGTCGAGCTTCAGTACTTCCCCGATGCTGGTTCAGTATTTTTTGCTTCTATTTCAGATGAGACCGAACGAAAGAAACAGGAAGAGCGCGAACAGTTGCTCCTACGCGAAGTCAACCATCGCGCGAAGAATATCCTTGCGGTCGTGCAGGTGCTCGCTCGACAATCTGCCAAACACGAGCCGGAGGATTTCTTAAACCGGCTAGAGGTGCGGATTGCCGCTCTAGCAGCCAGCCACGACGTACTTGTAAACCACGCATGGCAAGAAGTTCCATTGGAAGAGCTCGTGCGTTCGCAATTGGGCCATTTCGAAAGTTTGATTGGCGATCGTATCAATCTTGATGGGCCAGCTTTGACAATGCTCCCAAGCGCAGCGCAGTCTTTCGGAATGACTTTGCACGAGCTCGCAACCAACGCAGCCAAATATGGTGCTCTCGCTAACGAGTCGGGGACGGTAACCATCTCCTGGGAGCTGACGGTCAACAAGGAGGGCGAGAGAGTTCTTGATTTGCGTTGGGAAGAGCTCGGTGGCCTAGAAGTGACCGCTCCCGACCGTCAGGGTTTTGGATCGATGCTGATAGAGCGCAGTCTGGCCCAGCAATTTGGCTGCAAAGTTCAGATCGATTACCGACCGGAAGGATTGACCTCCCGGTTCAGCGTTCCATCGAAGCTTGTTTTGGCTTCGTAGCATTCATGACCTTCATAGCTTCATAACAAGGCCTTTAACCCGGCGTTGCAGCACCTCCGGGAAATTCGCACGGATTGCCTCGGAACTTGGGCGATCATCGTGACATTGATCGATTAGGAGGCTAACATGTTACTCGAAAAAATCAAAACCCCCGGACTTTCCCATCTTTCTTACTTGCTCGGGGCGGGAGGTAAGGCTGCCGTTATCGACCCTCGTAGGGACTGCGAAATCTATGTCGAGAAGGCACGAAACGAAGGCCTGCGGATCACCCATATCTTCGAGACCCATCGCAACGAAGACCTGGTTTCCGGTGCGCCCATACTCGCAGAGCTGACCGGGGCGGAAGTGTTCCACGGCCCCAACGCGGACGGCGAGGTGGTATACGCAAAGACCACGAGAGAAGGCGACTGCCACGCGATCGGTCAACTCGAGATCCGCGTCCTCGAAACTCCGGGCCATACCTTCGACCACGTCGCCTATGCCATCTTCGATAGCGAGTATCCCGACAAGGCAGTCGGCGTTTTCACCGGCGACGCGCTGTTTGTCGGCGATGTTGGCCGAACCGATTTCTACCCCGATCGCAAGCGCGAGGTCGCGAGCTTACTCTTCGACTCGCTTCACAAGATCTGCGATCTTGGCGACCAGGCAATTATTTATCCCGCACACGGTGCCGGTTCGGTGTGCGGATCGGGTATGGCGGACAGGGAGTTTTCTACGGTCGGTCACGAGCGCCGCAACAACCCAATGCTCCAGATCGAGGATCGCGACGCGTTCATCGATCGCAAGGTGAACGAGAACCATTACCAACCACCCTATTTCCGGCTGATGGAACATCTCAACCTGGTGGGCGGCGAGGCCGCACCGCGCGTGCTCCGACCCCAACCGATGAGCCTTGGCGAACTATCGTCCTGCGATGCCGGCAGGGTAATCGATGTCCGCGAGCCACTTGCCTATGCGGCGGGGCATCTTCCGGGCAGCATCAACCTACCGGTCGGCATGATCCCGGCCTTTGCCGGATGGTTCGTTAGCGAAGGCGAAAAGCTCGCGCTGGTGGCTTCGTCGCAGGACCAGCTATCAACCGCAATGGAGCATCTGGTGAGGATTGCACTCGACAACATCGTCGGGGGATATGTCGGTGTGGTTCCAGCCGCAGCCTCGGGGAAAACCATGCGCTCGATCCCGATGATCGGGACGAAAGAAGTCGAACGCCGCTTGCAGGAAAAGCCCGGCGACTGGACCTTGCTCGACGTGCGAGATGCTGACGAGCGGCAGGCGCAAGCGATTGAAGGGTCTCGTCACATCTATGTCGGCGAACTGAACGAGAAGTGGAAAGACCTCGACCCCCGCCAGCGTTACACGCTCATGTGCGCGAGCGGCATGCGCGCGACCGTCGCCGCCGGCTGGCTTGATGCGCATGGGTTCGACCATCTCGATGTGTATCTGGGTTCGATGGGGGCCTGGAAAGCCGCGTCTTAGCGGGCTAGTCTCATGGGCGCTGCGTAGCCAACGGTTGGGAAACTGGTCCGAGAGCCGATCCCGAAATATCTTTCCACGCTTGCTTTTCGCGTTGGCTAGAACTTTTTTCGCGCGCACTTATCGCTTAGCCCACAACTTCCGCTTTCCACGGTAGCGGGAATTAAGCGGTATGTCCGCAGTCGGCCCAGCAGCCGCCGTCGATAAGGCGTCCTGATTTTGGACGTTCACGGCTGCTTTCGGATCCCCTTTTAGCTGCCGATGCGGCGAATTCGAAAGCAGACGTAGAGCTGGAAACTGCCCGCGATTTAAGGGTCGCTCGGCTATAATTTCGTTAAGCGTTCAGCTCGCCGAGGCTTACCAACCAGCCACACGCCCGTTTCCGCCACCAGTTCCATCGAACAGATCGGAGCGCCATCTTCGTAGAGATCGGCGTGTCCGGCTTCGACCATGGCCTTGGCCTTGTCCAAAGCTCCGGCAATCGAGAGACATTCGAAGTCGATCTCTTCAATCACGGAATTGTGATCATCGCGGGCGCGGAGCTTGTAGCTATGCATCACTTGCTTTCCGCTCCGTATTCGCTGGAACTCTTTTTGCCGCCTTGGCCGCCCCGGCCGGAGCCGGACTTGTTGCCGCCGCCGCTTTCCTTGTTGACGGTCGCCCAGGCGCGACGTTCGGCTTCTTCCTGCGAGACGCTGCGGTCCTCGTAGCTCACTTCGATGTGCTCGGCCTTGCGCTTCTGCTTGTCGGTGTATTTGTCCTTGTCTCCCTTCGCCATAACGTTTCTCCTCGTGTCGTGTCGAGAACCCGTCCGCGCTAAGAAAATATATGAGCAACCCCGTATGGGGCAAGGGTTCCACGAAGAGATTGTCTTACGTTTGCAACGGGTTATCGTAGGGGCGCTGCTCGGCTGTCTACAGGAGAGAGCATCCCACCCGGCAATTGCAGCACTCGGGTTGGTTATCCTATCAGCTTGCGACGAGCGCGAAGACCTCATCCCGGGGACCCGGGCAGAAAGCGGAATAGCGAACCATGGAACTCAACCCCGTCACATCCATCGAATGGCTAGATTGGGATATCATCAGCCGGCTTGGCGTGGCTGCAATTCTCGGTCTGGTGCTGGGGCTCGATCGCGAGTGGCGCGGCCATGCCGCTGGCATGCGAACGCATGGCCTGATCTGTGTCTCGGCTGCGGCCATGGTCGTGTCGATCATGGCCCTGTACCATCAGCTCGACGGTCCGCGGATGGACCCCTTGCGACTGTTCGAGGCAGCCGGAGCGTTCATCGGGATAATCGGGGCCGGCCTGATCGTCTTCAGCAAGGGCCAACTCCACAATCTGACGACGGCGGCCCATCTATGGCTAGCGACCATGGTGGGTATTGCCTGCGGTGCTGCGCAATGGCCCCTGGTGGCAATTCTGACCGTAGTCAGCCTGATCATGATCACGGTCTTGCGGGTTGCGGAGGACAAGTTCGGCAAGGAGGACCGCAACATCGCGCGCTCGATCGGAAGGTCGCCCGACGAATAGGCGTCCGCGTCATATCCACGTATCCGTCGGAGCAGCGGTCAGCCGCGCTGTGTCGCCCGTCACTCGGGCCGACAGATCATATCATCGGTTTGCCGCCGGTAACGGCGATTGTGGCTCCCGAGATATAGCTCGCTTCGTCGCTCGCCAGCATGACGTATGGCGGCGCGAGTTCGGCGGGCTGCGCGGGGCGGCCGAGCGGATAATCCTTCCCGAATTCGGCGACGTCCTCTTCCGGCATCGTAGAGGGGATAAGCGGTGTCCAAACCGGCCCGGGCGCGACGCAGTTCACCCGGATTTTCCGGTCTGCCAGTAGTTGCGCGAGGCCTGCCGTGTAATTCTGGATCGCCCCCTTCGTCGTCGCATAGGGCAGCAGTGTAGGATTGGGCTGGTCGGAATTGATCGATGCCGAATTGATGATCGAACTGCCCTCAGCCATGTGGGGCAAAGCGGCTTTGGCGAGATAGAACATCGCGTGGATGTTGGTGGCGAAGGTCCGCTCCCACTCCTCGTAGGGAATGTCCTCCAATGTCTCGAAAGTCATCTGGTGGGCAGCGTTGTTCACCAGCACATCGATACCGCCGAAGGTGCGGGCAGCCTCGTCGATTATCGCCCGGCAATGCGCCGCATCGCTTATATCGCCGCGCATCAAGGCGCATTTGCGCCCGGCTTTTTCGACCCATTCCTTCGTTTCCTGCGCGTCGCGATCCTCGCACAGATAGGCTATCAGCACATCCGCGCCTTCGCGCGCGAAGGCGATTGCGACCGCGCGACCGATCCCGCTGTCGCCGCCGGTGATGACGACCCTTTTTCCTTCGAGACGGCCGGAGCCCTCGTAGCTGTCTTCGCCGTGATCGGGCTTGGGGTGCATTGCCTCGGTCGCGCCCGGAACACGCTGTTGCTGCTCAGGCAGGGGCGGCTCGATCCGGTTGGTGGTTCCTTGTCCCATGATGGTCTCCCAAGAGATTACGGAATGTGAGCGTTCCGGGCCGTCAGGACTTCGTCCCGGGGTAGGTGTCGCCTGCGAGAAGTTTGGCGAGATGCGCGGCATTGATCGCGCACATCTGTGCGGTCTCGGTCACCGCATCGGGGGTTTCGGCCAACTCCTTGAAGTCGGTGCTGCCCATCGCCTCGCCGACCCAATAGCAGGCCGCGCCCGCCGGGATCGTCCAGCCGGTGTCGTTGAGCGACTGGAACAGCTGCGCCGAGCTCCAGTGCGCGCCATCCTCATTGCCGACGATCGCGGCAATCGCCACCTTGCCGAAGCTCGGCATCCGGCCCTGAACGTCGGTTTCGCTGGTGAAGGCATCCATGCGTTCGAGCACGCGTTTGGCGACCGACCCGATCTGTCCCATCCAGATCGGCCCGCCGAAAACGAGGATGTCGTGGCTCAAGATTTTCGCGCGGATACCCGGCCAGTCGTCGCCCTCGCCCTCGTCCGACGTCACGCCCGGGGGGACATTGTAATCGGCGATGCGGATGGTTTCGGCCAGTTCGACATCCTGCTCGGCCAGATGCTCTTTCAGCACGGCGATCATGGCGTCGGTCGAGCTTGCTTCGCCCGAGGATTTCTTGAGCGAGCAGTTCAGGGCGATGGCGGTGAGAGGCATAGGTGTTCTCCTCGGTTGTTGCGATTGGCGAAGGCGTGCGGCCTTAGCTATCGTCGGGTTCGGCCATGCGGCGGTGCATCTGTGCCAGCACCGTGTCGGGGATCACGCCGGCGAACATATCCTGGATCTTGTTCATGAAGCCGCTGACCGTGTGCGCGTCGCCTTCGAGAAGGGCCTTGTAGCCCGCCTCGGCGACCATGGCGGGATCGTCCTTGCTGTCCGATTTCCCGACATCGGTGTTCTGGAGCCCGGCGCGGTCGAAGAACTGGGTGTCCGTTGGCCCCGGCATCAGGCACGAGACGACGACGTCGGTATCCTTGAGCTCGTTGCGCAGCCCGAAGCAGAAGTAATCGATGTAGCTCTTGGTGCTGTTGTAGACGAGCTGGAAAGCGCCCGGGATGTGCCCCGCGATCGAACCGGTCACGAGGATGCGGCCGGCATTCTTCGCCCGCATCTTCTGCCCGACATGGTGCAGCAGCCAGGTCGTGCCGGTGACATTGGTGTGGATGACATGGGCGATGTCCTTCCACTCCTGATCGAGGAACGCTTCGCCCAGTCCGTGGCCGGCATTGGCGAGCAGGACATCGGGCGTACGGTCGCCGAGCGCCGTCACGAGGGCCTGGAGGCCATCGCGGGTGGCGAGATCGGCTTCGACCGTCTCGACACCTGCGGCACCGCACTGCCGCGCGCCGGCTTCGGCCGCGCCAAGATCGCGGTCGGCGGCGAGGATCAGGTCGCAGCCATCGCGGGCCGCCAGCTTCGTGAGCTCGAGCCCGATGCCGCTCGAAGCACCGGTGATCACGCATAGCCCAGACAGCTTGTCGATTTTCCCGGCCATGATCAGTTCTCCATCCCGGGCTTCAGAATGACCTTGGTCCATTCATTCTGCTGCTCCTTGAAATTCTTGTAGCCCTCGGCTGCCTGTTCGAGCGGCAAGCGGTGGCTGATCAGGAACGTGGTATCGAGCGTGCCATCCTCGATCTTCTCGAGCAGCTGCTTGGTATATTTCTGGACATGGGTCTGGCCGCCGCGGACCTGCAGGCCCTTCTCCATCATCGCCCCGAGCGGCCACTTGTCGGTCATCCCGCCATAGACGCCCGGGATCGAGACCTTGCCGCCGAACCGGACCGCGAGAATTGCTTGCTTCAGCGCGCTCGCGCGGTCGGCGCCCATGCCGACCTTCTGCTTCACGACGTCGAACATGTTGTCGATCGCGAAGCCGTGCGATTCCATGCCGACCGCGTCGATCACCGCATCCACGCCGATCCCGCCGGACATTTCCATCAGGGCCTCGCGCACATCGGTCTCGCGGAAGTCGATGATCTCCGCGCCCAGCTGCTTCGCCAGCGCCAGGCGGTTCGGATAGTGGTCGATCGCGATTACCCTGGATGCGCCCATCACGATGGCCGACTGGATCGCGAACAATCCGACCGGGCCGCAGCCCCACACCGCGACGGTATCGTCAGGCTGGATGTCGGCATTTTCCGCCGCCATCCAGCCGGTCGGGAGGATGTCCGAGAGGAACAGTACCTTGTCGTCCTCCAAATGGTCGGGAACGACGATCGGGCCGACATCGGAAAAGGGCACTCGGGCGTATTCCGCCTGTCCGCCGGAATAGCCGCCGGTCAGGTGCGAATAGCCGAACAGCGCGGCCATCGGCTGGCCGTAGAGCGTCGCCGACATATCCTGCTTTTCAGCCGGGTTGGAATTGTCGCAGGCGGAATATTGCTGCTGCTTGCAATGGAAACAGCCGCCGCAGCTGATCGTGAAAGGCACGACGACGCGCTGCCCTTTCTTCAGATCGCTCGCAGACCCCGTCTCGACGACTTCGCCCATGAATTCATGGCCCAGCACATCGCCCGGCGCCACGCCGGGAATGACGCCATCATAAAGGTGAAGGTCGGACCCGCAGATGGCCGTGCTGGTGATCTTGATGATCGCATCGCGGGGATTGATGATTTCCGGATCGCTGACCGTGTCCACGCGAACGTCGTTGGTTCCATGCCAGGTAAGTGCTCGCATCATCCGTTCTCCTGCTTGGCTGCACGGGTTTCGTCCCGCGTTCGCGCCGATGTCGCTATTTCCCCGGTTTCCATGAGCATCTTGAAACGCTTCAGATCATGCCGGGCCTGGACCTGCGGCTCGCGCAAAAACAGCTTCGCCACCGCTCGGCCGAGCGCGCCTGCAGGCGGGTCGTAGGCCATCACCAGGCTGACCCTGGTTCCGCGCTCGCCCGGTGCATCCTCGAAGCGAACTTCGCCGCTGGTCTCGATCTCGGAATCCTCGACCGATCGCCAGGCGATCAACTCGTTCTGCTTCTTGCTGGCGATTTCGGTTTTCACCGCTACCGTCTGGCCCGCGGGGGCCTTGATCCGCCAGGTCGATGCTCCGTCTGCGCCGGCTTCGATCGCTTCCACATTCTCCATGAATTGCGGCAGGTTGGAGAAGTCCGACCAGAATGCGAACAATTCGGCTCGCGGCTTGCGGATGGTTACCGATCGTCCGACCTGCGCGTTGTCGCCTTCAGGCTGGCGTTTGGTATGGTTGGCGGCATCGTCATATCCACGATTTTGGTGCCTGTTGGACAGGAACGCTCCGAATGCGATCGCTCCGGCAGTTAGAACGACGCCGCCCAATCCGGCGCCGATTTTGGAATTTTGAGACATAGGTTTTCTCCGCGACATGATGACGCAGCGAATTCCCGCTCAAACAGTTCCGGACATTTACGGCGAGGCGTTGGTGGGTTGGGGTCAATCCTACCGAGGCACTCTTCAGCGGCGTTCAGGGCCGGATCTAGCTATTTGAAAGCGCAAGCTTAGCCCATCATCTTCTCGGCTTCAGCAAACGTCACCATACGCTGCTGTTCCTCATCCCACAGAGCCAGACGGAACGCGCTGAGCGATTCCCATGCCGTGTAGCGGTTGAGATCGCGTAGAGCCGGATGCGCCTTCAGGACTTCGGGCAGGCGGTGGAACGGTATCGTGCTCGAAAGGTGGTGCACGTGGTGGATGCCGATATTGCCGGTAAACCAGCGCAGAACCGGCTGCAGATCTAAATGTGTGCTGCCCATCAGGGCGGCTTCGGCGAAGGACCAGTCGGATTTGCTTTCCCAGTATGCGTGGGGGAACTGGTGCTGGATGTAGAACAGCCACACTCCCATGCTCGCGGCAAAGAGCAGAGTCGGCAGAAATACTGCCAGCGTCACTCCGAAGCCGACTAACCATATTGGCACGGCTAGGATTGCGAGAGTGGCAAGGTTCGTGCCCAGCGCGCTGATCCAGAACTTCCAGCCCTCTTTCATTAACCCCACTGGCAGACGGTGCCGCAGCAGAAAGAGGTAGGCGGGGCCGAAGCCAAGCAAGGTCAACGGGTGGCGGTATAGGCGATATCCGAGCCGCTGGGTCCTCGATCTCTCACAATACTCGCGCACCGTCAGCGTATCGACATCGCCAAAGCCGCGCTTGTCGAGATTGCCGGTCATGGCGTGATGACGCGCGTGACTGAGGCTCCAGCAATCATAGGGCGTGAGCGTGAAGACGCCCAGCATCCGCCCGAACCAGTCATTACTCCGCCGCTCCCGCAGGAAGGATCCGTGGCCGCAATCGTGCTGGATAATGAAGAGGCGCAGTAGGAACAGTCCGGCGAGCGGAGTAAGCGCGAGAGCGAGCAGGTAACCCGCGTCCGCGGCTGCGATAATCGCGGCGAACAGTCCAAGAAAGGGGATCAGCGTGATGCCAAGCTCCCACAGGCTGCGCCCCGGTTGTGGATCGCGGAACACCTGAAGGTCGCGCATCAACTGACGAGGGTCGGGCATGGCGGGGCGGACGATTGCCGAGGCCGCCACAGAACGAGAAACACTCACTCGCGATCCGCTAATGTGGCATGGCACGATTGTCACGCAGGATCGACTGTGCTCGGAAATGCTGGCGACTTTCCGTATGTCCCGCGCCAAAAGCGGACTGTCCACTAACGTGAAGGGTTCCGGGCGCCGTAGGCGTACGGAAGTCCCCGAAGCACGAACCCGCGGGCCGCATGCGTTGGGCTATGGGGATTTCGGTTTTCTGTCGATCCAGGTGGCTTGATGACACTGGCTGGGAAGCGTGCCGGATGGGTCAGGTGGGCAGGTCTGTGGCCCGGATTTGGTCAGCAGATCGCTCAATAGCGATGGTGTCATGGCGGTTTTCATGCGACTGATGATCTGCAGGACGAGCGGCGGCATTGCCGGAAGCCTATCACGTGCCCGGTTCGGTGAGATCGAGCCATGCCGGGTCATGGCGCAAATTTCCGGATGGGCGGTATGGAGGATGGCGGCGCGCGTGGTTGCTGCCAGCGCGCAAAGGTCTCGATGACGATCATGTGCCCGCCGCAATGTGGGCACGGCGGGCGGTAATCTTCTGGCTCATCGGTGATCTCATCTTCTGGAGGTGGCGCGACCTCCAGCAGTTTGCGGGCGAGCGCGATATTGGCCTTGTGCGTGGCACCAGCGAGCAGGCCGTAATGGCGGATACGGTGGAAGCCGGTTGGCAGGACATGGAGCAGGAACCGGCGGATGAACTCGTCGGCGGGCAGCGTCATGACCTGCTGGCGGTCGGTGCCGTCTCGACGATAGTCTTTGTAGCGGAAGATGACATCTTGGCCATCGAACCGGATCAGGCGACTGTTCGATATGGCGACGCGGTGAGTGTAGCGCGAGAGATAGGCGAGCACCGCTTCGGGTCCGGCGAAGGGCGGCTTGGTGTAGACCACCCAGCGCTTCTTGCGCACTGGTGAGAGGTGCTTGAGAAACGTCCGCCGATCAGTCAGCCCGGTCAACTTGCCGAAGAAAGCGAGCCTGCCCGCATTATGCAGCGCCATCAGTCGGGTGAGGAACAGGCGGCGGAACAAGGCACCCAGCACCCGCACCGGCAGCAGGAAGGCCGGGCGTGACGATATCCATCGCTTGCCATCGGGCGTAATACCGCCACCCGGGACGATCATGTGGACATGCGGATGATGCGTCATGGCCGATCCCCATGTGTGAAGCACGGCGGTGATGCCGATCTTTGCGCCGAGGTGCTTCGGGTCGGACGCAATCGTCATCATGGTCTCTGCCGCAGCCTTGAACAGCAGATCATAGACCAGCGCCTTGTTGGTAAAGGCAATGGCGGCAACCTCGGCCGGCAGGGTAAACACGACGTGGAAGTATCCGACCGGCAGCAGATCGGCTTCGCGCGCTGCCAGCCATGTGCGCGCCGCACCGCCCTGGCACCTGGGGCAGTGCCGGTTACGACACGAGTTGTAGGCGATCCGCCAGTGCCCGCAACAGGCGCAGGCCTCGACATGGCCGCCCAGCGCAGCGGTCCGGCAATGCTCGATCGCTGACATGACCTTGAGCTGCTGCAGGCTCAGATGTCCTGCATGGGTGGCCCGGTATGCTGGACCAGTAGCGCAGAAGATGTCAGCGACCTCGAACGAGGTGCGCACCAGTTCAGCCCGGTGGTGTCCCCTCACTGGGCAGGAACATGCCTAGCTTGTCGAGCGGACTGGTCACCGCATGCATTGTTCTGGTTGCGACCCTGGTGTAGAAGGCGGTGTTCTCCAGCTTGGCATGGCCGAGCAATGCCTGGATGATGCGGATATCGATGCCGTCTTCGAGCAGGTGGGTAGCAAAGCTGTGGCGCAGCGTGTGCGGGCTGACGCGCTTGGCGATCCCTGCAGCCTGTGCCGCCTCGACGACAATGCGGTGCAGTTGCCTTGTGCTGATCGGCTTCATGGCATGCAGGCCAGGGAACAGCCAGCCATCATGGTGCATCACGCCTTGCTCACGGCCCAGCTTCCACCATTGCCGCAGCAGGGTGAGCAGATCGGCAGGCAGCATGGCATTGCGATACTGGCCGCCTTTGCCGCGTTCGACCCGGAGCAGCATCCGCTCGCTGTCCACGTCGCGCACCTTGAGCATCGCCACTTCGCCCACGCGCAGACCGGCGCCATAGGCGACCGACAATGCGGCTTGGTGCTTGAGGCAGGTGGTCGCGCCCAGCAGCCGGACAACTTCATCCCTGCTCAGCACCACCGGCAGCTTGCGCATCTGCTTCATGCGAACGAGCCGCCGGGCAAGGTCAGGCCGGTCGAGTGTATGGGTGAAGAAGAAGCGCAGTGCCGAAACCACGCTGTTCATGGTTGGTATGGGCATGCCTGCTTCACGCTGCTCGACCTGGAAGCGGCGCAGATCTTCCGATGTCGCCGTATCGGGAGGACGCCCAAGGAAGGCGGCGAACCGCCCCACGTCGCGGACATAATTACGCTGCGTCTCGCGGCTGAAGTGCCGCATGGTCATATCGTCGATCAGCCGCTGACGCAGCGGGCTGACCGGAGTGGCTGGAATAACCGGTACAAGATCGTTCATCGCTCGACTCCTCAGTTGAAGGAGCCGGAATGTTCGGCCTTGATCAGTCCCCGCGCTACGCCTGTCGTTCTACTTCACCCCCTCCGCCAGCACCCCTCCCGCGCAGCGGGTTCGTGCTCCGGCCCA
>NZ_WTYD01000006.1 GCF_009827295.1 Qipengyuania pelagi
TTCGGAAAAGGCAGGATAGGTCTCGAAGATCGTCGCAAGCAGCGTGGCGAGGGTCACTTCTTTGCCCTCGGGCTGGGACTTTTCACTGTGCGGCCGGACGAATTCGTGCGCGCGCCCCAGCGCGGAAATCCGGCCTAGCAAGTCGCGCGACGCTTCGCCGAACGCTTCATTTGCGCGCGCAGTCAGGCTGATCAAACCGGAAACAATCGCGAAGATGTTCTTGATGCGATGGCTGAGCTCCTGGCTCAGGATTTCGTTTTGGAGGGCGGTGCGCTTCTGCTCGTCGATATCCGTGCAAGTGCCGATCCAGCGCTGGATATCACCCTGCTCGTTGAGGATCGGCAGCGCACGACCGATCATCCAGCGATAATCACCGCTGTGATGCCGCAGGCGATATTCAACCTCGTACGGTTCGCCGGTAGCGAGGCTGTGATTCCATTTCTTCCATGAGTCGGCCTGGTCATCCTCATGGAACATCCCGGCCCATCCTTCGCCGTCGGTTGATCCGACAGGGACACCCGTGAATTCATACCAGCGCGCATTGTAATAATCGTGGGAGCCGTCGGGAAGAGTCGACCATACCATCTGCGGCATGGTGTCGGCGAGCGCATGGAAAGCGGCTCCGGCGGATTGCAGCGCATGCTCTTTAGCCAGGGGCAAGACATCCGGCGCCGAAGAGGATTCGCGGCTGCCAAGCTGGAAATTCGTGATGACTTTTGCATTCATAGCCAGCTTGTGACCTTCCCGGGATGAACAGAATCGGACCGATTGGATACCTGTCGTATCTTGTTGATTTTCAAACGTCGACGCTGCTCGCTCACGCAAGGCGGTGAGACACGCGGCCGAGACGAATCGAGAGCCTCAAATCCCCCGCGGCATCGAAACCGGTTGCTACCAATAGGGTCACTCAACGAGCCATCTCTGCACAGCCATCCGATCGCGTTTTTATCCCGCAAATTTCCGATTTCGCGAATTGCGGGATAAATCCGTTCAGAGCCTCTATTCGCCCAACGTAACCTCGTCGCGGACCTCCGGGCCAATAGGACGCTCGACTGCCTTTTCGGCTTCTCGCTGCGGCGGACGAAGGCTGCGATGATCTACCGGGCCACAGGCAACATTCGAGCTATTCAGATCCTGCTCGGTCATTCCAAGATCGAGAACACGGTCCGGTACCTCGGCGTCGACGTCGAAGATGCCTTGTTGCTGGCAGAGCGGACCGAGATCTGACTTTCACGCGGCCGGCCGGTCATCTCGGCCGGCTGCTTCAGGGAAAGTGCTGAGGTGCGCTGATCGACTGACTTTGGGGTGGGAAGCGGACTGGCAGGTTTTTCGGCCTGCCCCCGTTGTTGAACAGAATAACGCTCGTTCCTCATTTCAACACCATTCGTCAGGGCGCCGTGCGAATGGTCGTCAGATTAAGCCCAATGGCGCCGATAAGGATTAGCGCCATAAAGCCCGCCTGCGCCCAGGATAGGTTCTGACGGAACACGATCCAGCCAATCGCCGCTATGGCAACAATCCCCACCCCCGACCAGACGGCATAGGCGACCCCCATCGGAATGCGCGTCATCGCGAAAGCGAGCAGCCAGAAGCATACGCCGTAGCCTGCCATGGCTGCGATACCATAGCCCCATCGGGTCATCCCCTGAGAGGCGTTGAGCAGGCTGGTCGAGGCCACCTCAAGCGCGATCGCGCCAAGCAACAGCACCCACGCATTGATCGTCATCACCGCTTCTCCTGTCCAGCGGGCCGCGCGAACCATGCCGGCATTGGGCCGATATCCTCGCCCCGATTCAGCGCCGCGGGTGTCGCCGTCATAATGAAGTCCCACACCGGCTTGCTGAAACCGGGATCGACCTTGCCTTCCCAGCGCGCCATGTCGTCATACATCCGGGTCGTCCCCTTCCACATCGCGGGCGTGGCGTTGCGGCTGAAAGGTTCGAGCAACGCGAACCATTCTCGCACGAAGGCGAGAGCTGCATCGCTGTCCGGTTCGAGCGGCAGCGCCGCTTCGATCCGGGCGCTGAGCGCGTGCCACTGCGCCTGATAGGCCTCTTGGCTAAACTCGGGCGCATCGGCCATGTGTTCTTGCCATTCAGCCTGTTCCTCGGGGGTGTAATACTGGTCCACCACATCCTGCCAGGCTTGGGTCTGGTCGGTCATGAGTTTTTCTCCGTCACGAATGAGCGAGCAAAACGTCGCGGCATCGAGCGGCTCGCCTCGGTCGATGCGGGACAATGCGGTATCGATGAGGCCTATAGCGTCAGCGATCTCCTCGGCCTGTTCGGCCAGGCGCCTACGCTGCGCGCTAAGCAAGGCGAGAAGGTTGATCGGTACCGCAAGAACGTAGGGGCCGCGAGACCGGCACACCGCGCCATGGCTTAACCCAGGGCTTTGTCCCTTGCTCGAGCTTTTCGATGATGGCGGCGGTGATGCGCTCCGCTGGCGATGTCGAAGCAGTGCGGCGGGACTTGGTCATGGGAGATCTCCTGATCGCCGGGACGGACATGCCCCGGCTCAGGAAGAGCAAAGCGCCCTCCTCTCTCCTTCAATGATGACCGTTATGCGCCTTAATGTCGGCCATTTGAGCTCGCTTGAATCTTTTCCGAAAGCTGCCTGTCGTCAGCATCAGCCCAGATGGCAGCTTCGCACCTTAGCAACCACTCCTTGCGATCGGCGTGCTGACCCCCCCGAGAGTGGGCGTCGGTTCAGCACAAGGGATCGCTGCAAATGTGCGCTCCTATTGCGACCGCCTTGGTCGGCAGCGCCGAGGCATTGCATAACAAATGCAACGATAACGGGTCGGTATCCTCGCTAGAACGGGGATAGTTGTGAGGCTGCGATTAATAGAACTTATACAGTTTTCGCGCCTTCGCGTTGGGATTGTCAAATGGCTCGGAGAAAAAGGGCAAGAAGCCGTGTGCATTAAGCTACAATGGCGAAATGCCTCGCCAACTCGTGCGTGATGCGGTGCAGCTGCCGTGTTTCTCGGTCGATGCAGCACAGGGTCGTGTCCACTTCGGCGACAGACACGCTGCCGCGGCTGAACTGTATTTCGAATTGCGAGCGGGACCCACGAAAGCCCCTGAGGAGGACTTTCGCCTCGAGCTGGTCGCCGAGAAACGCCTCGCTGCGATATCTGATGTCGTGGCGCAGGGCGATCCATGCGATCTTTGCGACCTCCTCCGCCGGCGCATGTGCGACCCAATAGGCGGTGATCGCCTGCTGCACCCAGGTCAGATAGACCGCATTGTTGACGTGATCGAGCTCGTCGATCGCATCAGGGCCGACCGTGATGGGATAGACGAAAGCCGAACCGCCCTCCTGCCCCCTCTGTGGGTTCATGGGCTCGCGCCTTCGTCCCATGCGCCGTCGCCAATCCAGCGCAGGGCCGTGAGCGAGGGCATGAACATGTATTCTCCGCCGCGCAGCCGGTTGAAGGTGGTCACGCCATCGATTTTTCGGCGCACCGGCGTTTCGGGAATGGTGAAAGTCCCGGACGTCTGGTGCAGACCGACGATCGGATCCCGTTCTTCGCCCAGGTCGACGAAGTTGCCACGGTTGATCCATTCCTGCTGGAGAAATTCGATCGTATCGAATGCCCTGGCGCTGATGAAAATGAAGAACAGCCCGCGATCCTCCTGCGCATCGGACTCCGACGTCACGTCGCGGCTCCATTTCGGACCGTAGGTAGATGAGCGCCTGATGATGCGGTGGATGTTCACATCGCTGAGGATCGTAAGCTGGCTGTCGCGCGGATTGAGGCGGCGCATATGCGCGGCGTGCGGGCAGACGAGGCCGCGATGATCGTCTTCGTAGGAGAAGTCGTTGTTGCGTCGGGAATCGGCGCCGAGTTCCGGATCGTCCCGGTCCGGCGCTAACGGCAATGGCGCACCGCTCTGCCACCGGCCGAACATCTTCGCGGCTATATAATCCTGCTCTCCTTCGTCGGCGGATTGCTCGCGCAGGAAGTCGTTAAACGCGCCGACGCGGCTCTGATATTTTCGCAGCACGATGTATGACCCGTTGCGCCCAAGCGGTGCGGGTTGCGGCATGGCGAGCGGGCTACCGGTCTCGCTGTTCTCGCCCAGGATGAATTCTCCAGGCGCGATCGCGCGCTCCTGACCGGGCAAGGGGTCGACCCCGCTCCCGTCGACCAACGGCTGCGAAATGCTGTCGCGAAAGCCGAAGGGGTTCTTTGCGTCCTCGTCGGCACCGAAACGGTGCGTACCGATCAGCGTGATGCCGGTGGATTTTTCCAGTTCGGCCTCGGCCTTTGCCAGCACGTCGTCGAGCGCATCGTCGTCGCGCGCATAAATGGTCAATGCGATATGGCAAGTGCCGGGGCGATAGGGATCCTCCCATGTTTCGGGCGCGTTTTCGCCGAAATCGCGTAGCTGCTCGGCGCGGGCGGCCATGCCTTGCTGGAAGGCCAGCGGAAAACTCTCCAACGAGGTTTCGGGCAGCCCGAGCGCCTTCAAGCCGTCATAGCTGATGGCGACGCCGGTCCACGAGTCCAGCTCGTCCGTCCAACCCGATGCAGCGGGGATATGGTCGGCCAGGCGGCGCAAAAGATCCCGCCCTCCGGCGGCCTCGTCGACATGGATCATCGAATGGATGCCGACATAGGGTTCGGGCCGGGATCGAAGGATCAGCGCCTGGATATCGTCGAGTTGGAGCTTGACCTTGTCCGGACGGAAGCGGGCGGAAAGTTCTTGCAGAATGCCCATGTCAATAATCCACGCCTTCGGGTTGCGCGATGGCCGTGCTCAGCTCGTCGAGAGCCTTGCTCGTGGCGGGATCCATATCCGCATTCGCCCGGGATTTTTCGAGGAAGTCATCCAGCGCGTGCTCCATCCGCTGGTACCGGCGGGTATCCACAACCGTCACTTGCGGATTGGCCACAAACCATCCCGATGCATCGATCTGGTGATCGGCGATAAAGTCCTTCACCTTGGGGCTGTCGATCCCCGGCCAGCCTTCGACATTGGCGAACAGCAGGTCCATCAACCCCGGAATCTTGGTGGCGAAATCGTTAATATAGGTGTCCCAGTCGCCATCATAGGTTGTGGCGAACAGGATGCGCGTGTCGTCGTCGAAAAATACGAAGCGCATATCGTGCAAGGTCGACACCCGCTGCGCGCCGTCCATATTGCCGTTGGTGAGGTCGAAGATGCGACGCAGGCGGTCCGCCCCGCCGGGCTTGACCTTGGCGATGGCGGTCAGTTCGGACACATTGCCCGACTGCATTCCCGCGCGCCCCGCCTTGTTGGCGGTACCCTTGTAATCGGGATTGTGGTCGCGGATCATCGCTTCCAGCGCGATTTTCGCGAGCTGCGGCAGGTCTTCTGCCAGCTCGCGCGCACGGCGGCGGATTTCTTCGGGCTTGCTCTCATCGGCAAGACGCGGATCGGTGCTTTTGGTCATGGCGCGCTCCTTTTGCGCTTGGTGGTCAATCGGGAATGTCGGACAGGGCCTGCGGCTCTATGCGCGGGCGATCGTTCTGAGTGTGACGATAGGTGCTGGACCGTTCGTAGGCCGCGCGGCGAATGCGCATGATGCCGCCCAGCGGGCGATGCGCCTCGACGCCGTTCCATGGATTGAACGACAGCACATCGTCGCCGAAAACCTGGCGTGGCGGGCTGTAGGGGTCCTGGCTGTCGAAGCGCAGCGTGGCGATGGCACGATGGGGAGACTTTTCCTCTTCCCACAACACGGCAGCATCTTCCACCGGCATCGTTTCGAGATCGGTGCAGAGCTGCGCGCGCAATTCATATTCGGTGCCGTTCGCGCGGAAAAAATCGCCGATTACGTCGCGCATGGTCGAATATTGGACGTCTTCGAGATCCCGACCGGTCAAATCGCGCACGGATTGGGATTTCGGGGCGAGCGACAGTTTGGCGACATGGTCGCCGAACCGGACAGCGGCCTGCGTATGATAGGTTTCGCCGAGAGGATGATTGTTGTCGCGCGCCAACCCCTCGAGCGTCGCGCTCGGCACCTTGCCCACCGCTTCCACCGCATCCTTCGCGCCGCGCGCCACGCCGGCAACGAGGCGTTGGAAGAAATCGGGCGCATGCGCGTTCTTTTCGAGCAGACCCAGCATCTGCTTGTATTTCGGGATCGTGCCGAAGGCGAGCACCGGGAAATTCACCATCAGGAAATCCTGGTTCTCGCCACCGATGTCGGGCGAAAGCCGGTCACCCGGAACGCCGATCACCTTGATCGCGAAACCGCGCGGGGCCGGAACCTCGTCCGAATGGATATCGCCCGGCGCGGACGAAAGCCGCGCGACGACCTCGCAGGTCTTCGGAGAAGCGAAGATGCCCTGCGCAAGCTCAGCCGACAGACCGTCGTGCACGGTCATGCTACCCTTAAGGATCGCGTGCGATTTCGCATGGGCATCGCGATGGGCGTGCCGATGCCGTTCGAACGCGTTGCGCGCCGTCGCATTCATCTGTTCGACGATCTCGCGCGTCAGCCGCTGTTCGTCGGGATCGACTTGCTCGACATTGGGGGTGAACCGTATGGGCTGCATGGGCAACAACTCCTGCCTGTTTTGCCTGCTGAAAAGGATCGACGGGAAACCGATCCTCTGGCCGGGCATTTGAAATATCAAGTGATATCTGAAAATTTGGTTCCGAAAATCAGGATTTTTGAGACGGATCGAGCACCATGAGCGGCGAAACCACCACCAAATCGCGTCGGCAAAGCCAGGCGGAAACACGCGCCAAGCTGATCAAATCGGCCGAGCGGCTGATGATCGCCCATTCCATCCCGGCACTTTCCGTGCGCCAGCTCTGCGCCGACGCCGGATTTACGCAAGGCGCCTTTTATTCGAACTTCGAGAGCAAGGAGTTGCTGCTGCTCGAAGTCATGGAAGGTCACTTGGCCGAACAGCGGGACCGACTGGAAGACCTCGCCGCCTCGATCCCGGAAGCCGATATCGACCAGGCCATGCAAACGCTTGCTGCGTGGCTAGCCGACATCCCCGATCGCCAGGCCTGGGCGGCGCTGGCGCTGGAATTGCAGCTCTATGCCTTTCGCAACCCGGAATTCCGCGCGCAGTACAAGGCTGCGGAGGCGCGTGTAACGGCCCAGTTCCGGGTTCTGATCGAAGGCCTGGCCGCCCAGTTTGGGCAGCCACTCCGCTTGCCCGCCGATGTCATCACCGAAACCTTGCTCATACTCTGGCATACCGCGGTCTTGCGATCGGGCGACGGCACCCAGCCGGAAGAAAGTTACGTGAAGGTCTTCAGGCAGATCATGTTCGGCGAACCGTCAGCCGGATAGCGTTGCGTGACCGCCACCATACCGCGTCACCCTTGCCCGGTTTCGTCCTTGCGCAGGTAAAGGGTCTGTGTCGGGAAGGCGAACCCGATGCCTGCCTGTTCCAATCGCTCGTAGATGTCGAGCATGAGATCGTTGCGGATTCTCAGGCTTTCGTCGAAATCGGCGGTCATGATGTAGGCAAAGGTTTCGATCGCCAGCGAGTCCGTTGCAAAATAACGTAATGTCGCCCGGCGCGGCTCCGGGGCGATGTGCTCGTTCTGTGCGAGCGCCTCTGCTATCAGGCCAATCCCTTCACGCAGCTTGGCCGCATCCAAGGCGTATTCGAGGCCGATCGTCTCGTTGAAGAGGAAACGTTCGCGCTTGGTATAGTTTTCGATCTGGCGTGAGGAAAAATCGCCATTGGGGATCGTGACGACGGTTCGTTCCAGCGTCCTGATCCGGGTCGACCGCATCCCGATATCCTCGATCGTGCCGAGCACATCGCCGACCTTGCACACATCCCCGACCTGCACCGGCCGGTCGGCCAGCACGGATACGGTGCCGACCAGGTTCTCGACCGTCTTCTGTGCACCCAGCGCCAAGACCAGACCGCCGATGCCGAGCGCCGCCACACCAGCGGTGACATCGAAGCCGAGCGTGTCGAGGATGCCGAGCGCCCCCAGGACCAACAGTCCGGCCTTGATAACCCGGCGGGCAAAGACGATGACAGACGCGCTCTGGTACCGCGCGCGCCGCGTCATGCGCAGCGACAGCCACCGGGCGAGCGCATCGACCAGGCGGAACAGGAACCACAGGAACACGATCCACGCTGCAATGCCGAGATAGCGCAGCACGACCTGACGCGCGACGATCGAGATCGGCGCAGCGTCCGACCACAGCCGGAAACCGACGATGGTGACAACCAGCGCCAGCGGCGGCAGGGCGGCATCGAGGACCCGGTACACCGCCCCATCGCGCGAGAGGACCTGCCGCAGACCGAGCAGGACCAGCGCGGCCAGCAACCGGGTCGCGATGAAGACGGCGATCAATAGTCCCAGCAGCTTGACCCAATCCAGCGCAGGGGCACCGGCGACGATAGCCTCTTCTTCCGGGATCGCCTGCGGTTCGATATCCGGGAGCGCCTGTAGCGTTTCCGCCGACAGCCGCCAGATGGCAGGCCCGTCCGTGCCGCTGCTCTGTGTCAGCAGGATGGGTATCTCGCCCCCGGCGAGTGTCCCGACCTGTTCGCGTGTCGGGCCGAGGCCATCGTCGAGCCGCCCGTTGGGCTCGTTGGCCAGTTCCTGATAGGTGGCGAGCGTCCCGCCCGCATCGAGCGCAGCGCGCAGGCGCGGCACGACCTCTGCGCGATCCATACCGGCAGGCAGGTCGAGATAGGGATCGAGGGCACCAGGATCTTCGCTCGCCAGCACGCCCAGCAGATTGGTCACGGTCGATCGCGGCGTTTCCCGCCCGAAGGGATCCATCGCCACCTGCGCCTCGGCGGCGTCCCCGGACGACGGAAGAATCGACGTCGCGGCGAAAGCTGCGACGCCGCAAGTGAGCAGTACGGTTGCCAGCAAAGCGTGGAAAAAGGCGAGGATCTTACGCATTTTGGGGGAATGTTTGGCGCGCGAGTGGCGGTTTTTCAACAGCAGACGTGCTCACCATTGTAGTACAGGTAACTTCCTGCGCTGGAGAGCTGTCCTGTTTGCCCGAGCAGGCGGGTAGGACACGCGCGCGCCTCCAGCGTCAGATATCGAGGCACAGCAAGAAACCGAAGTCGTAGCATATGGCTCGTTCGCGTTCAGCGTGATCAGTATTGCGTAGCGGCTATCGGTTTGGGCGGTTTGCTTCAAGGCCACAGCGCGCGCAAAACCTCGTCCACCAACGCGTCTTGCGCCTGCGCGTCCACCTCTCCCGACCGCATTGTCGCGGCCAGCCGTCCTTCGGTGGCCAGATGCGCCAGTCCGTGCGCGGGGACGATGGCGGCGATCAGGCGCGGATCCAGTCGCTCGAACTCGGGGGTCGGCACGCCGAGGCCGCGTGTTCCGGCAGCGGCGGCGGCGAGCGGGCGCATCGCCCGATAGACCGCAGCCCGCAGGTCATCGTCCTCCAATTCGATCAAGTCGGTGCGGCCCATCAGGCGGAAACGGCCCGTGTTGTCGCGCGCGAACCTAACATAGACGGCGGTCAGCGCGCGCAGCGCCGCGTTGCCTTCCAGCCCCTCTGCCGCGCCTGCCAGTTGCTTGCCCAGTGCCTCGTAACTGCGCCGCGCCACCTGCGTCAGCAAGCCCGCCATGCTGCCGAAATGATGCGTTGGCGCGCCGGGGGATACGCCCGCCTTGCGCGCTGCCTTGCGCAGCGTGAAGCCTTCCACGCCTTCTGCGGCGATGATCTCTTCCGCGGCGGAAATCAGCGCGCTGCGCAGGTCGCCATGATGATAGCTGTCGCGTTTCGTCTTGGTCATGAGGGCAATCTGGCACGCAATCTAAACAGTGTCTAGACAAAAAGCGCGCGAGGTATCTATACAGTGTTCATATCGATTCGGATGCAGGGGCTTTTCGCCCCTCACCCCCGACAGGAAGGATACAGCAATCATGACCCAACGCGCCCTTATCGTCGGCCTCGGCATCGCCGGAATGGCCAGCGCCATCGCGCTAAAGAAAGCCGGGTGGGAACCCGTCATCGTCGAACGCGCGCCTGAGCGGCGGACAGGCGGCTATTTCATCGGCCTTCAGGATGCGGGCAAACATGCGGCGGAAAGGCTGGGCGTGCTGCCCGGCATCCATATCCGCACGCCCGAAGCCTCGCCGAATTGGCACATGACGAAAGACGGCGGACGTGTGCGCGTAGCCGGGTTCGCCGACCAGCCGACCCGGCCTGCCACGCTGCTGCGCGGTGATATCGAAGAAGGGTTGTGGAACGGCGTCGACGGGCAGGTCGAAATCCGGTTCGGCACAAGCCCCGTGGCCATTGTTGAGCGCGCGGACGGCGTCGATGTGACGCTGGATACGAAAGACGGCAGTTCAACGATCGAGCGCTTCGACCTGGTGATCGGTGCCGATGGCCTGCGCTTCACCGTGCGCAAGCTGGTGTTCGGCCCGCAAGAGAAGTTCATGCATTCGCTGGATGCGGTGATCTGCGCTTATCAGCTAGAAGAACAGATGGAGACATTCCGCCAGCGCGACGGAGTAATCCTCAATCAGGATAAACGCTCGCTCTGGGTCTTCCCGCTGCAGGATCATACGCCGACGGCGTTCTTTGCCTATCGCACCAAGGATGTAGATGCGCAGTTCGAACGGCCTGCGGTGGAAACGCTGCGCGATGTCTTTGCCGATATGGAGCCCCACTCCATCGTGGAGGAAGCGCTGGAGGATCTGTCCAACGCGCCCGACTATCTGTTCGATTCGGTCCACACGGTGGAGATGGACCGCTGGCACAAGAGCCGCGTGGTGCTGGTGGGGGACAGCGCATGGTGCCTCACGCTGTTTTCCGGCATGGGCGCGACAGCCGGGTTGATGGGCGGGCAGCAACTGGGTGAAGCCCTTGCCGCTCAGAACGGCAATGTGCCCGCCGCGCTGAAAAGTTGGGAAGGGGCTTGCGCCCCTACATTGAAAAACAGCGCAAGACCGTGTGGCTCAAATCGCAGATGTTCGTGCCATCGAACGGGTTTTTCTTCGTCCTGCGCCGACTGGTCTTGCGCTTCGGCGGGCGTTATCTCGCGAAGCTTTCAGCAGTGCATCAGTCGCCGGTAGACAAGTAATCGGTCTTAAATCTGCACGGATGGATGTCCGCTTCAACTCAAATCATGTTCAAAACCGGACAGACCGCTAGCGGCCCAGAAGCTGCCATTGAGACTTTCTTAAATCGTATGACTGGAATTGGGCCGGAGCACGAACCCGCTGCGCGGGAGGGGTGCTGGCGGAGGGGGTGAAGTAGAACGACAGGCGTAGCGCGGGGACTGATCAAGGCCGAACATTCCGGCTCCTTCAACTGAGGAGTCGAGCGATGAACGATCTTGTACCGGTTATTCCAGCCACTCCGGTCAGCCCGCTGCGTCAGCGGCTGATCGACGATATGACCATGCGGCACTTCAGCCGCGAGACGCAGCGTAATTATGTCCGCGACGTGGGGCGGTTCGCCGCCTTCCTTGGGCGTCCTCCCGATACGGCGACATCGGAAGATCTGCGCCGCTTCCAGGTCGAGCAGCGTGAAGCAGGCATGCCCATACCAACCATGAACAGCGTGGTTTCGGCACTGCGCTTCTTCTTCACCCATACACTCGACCGGCCTGACCTTGCCCGGCGGCTCGTTCGCATGAAGCAGATGCGCAAGCTGCCGGTGGTGCTGAGCAGGGATGAAGTTGTCCGGCTGCTGGGCGCGACCACCTGCCTCAAGCACCAAGCCGCATTGTCGGTCGCCTATGGCGCCGGTCTGCGCGTGGGCGAAGTGGCGATGCTCAAGGTGCGCGACGTGGACAGCGAGCGGATGCTGCTCCGGGTCGAACGCGGCAAAGGCGGCCAGTATCGCAATGCCATGCTGCCTGCCGATCTGCTCACCCTGCTGCGGCAATGGTGGAAGCTGGGCCGTGAGCAAGGCGTGATGCACCATGATGGCTGGCTGTTCCCTGGCCTGCATGCCATGAAGCCGATCAGCACAAGGCAACTGCACCGCATTGTCGTCGAGGCGGCACAGGCTGCAGGGATCGCCAAGCGCGTCAGCCCGCACACGCTGCGCCACAGCTTTGCTACCCACCTGCTCGAAGACGGCATCGATATCCGCATCATCCAGGCATTGCTCGGCCATGCCAAGCTGGAGAACACCGCCTTCTACACCAGGGTCGCAACCAGAACAATGCATGCGGTGACCAGTCCGCTCGACAAGCTAGGCATGTTCCTGCCCAGTGAGGGGACACCACCGGGCTGAACTGGTGCGCACCTCGTTCGAGGTCGCTGACATCTTCTGCGCTACTGGTCCAGCATACCGGGCCACCCATGCAGGACATCTGAGCCTGCAGCAGCTCAAGGTCATGTCAGCGATCGAGCATTGCCGGACCGCTGCGCTGGGCGGCCATGTCGAGGCCTGCGCCTGTTGCGGGCACTGGCGGATCGCCTACAACTCGTGTCGTAACCGGCACTGCCCCAGGTGCCAGGGCGGTGCGGCGCGCACATGGCTGGCAGCGCGCGAAGCCGATCTGCTGCCGGTCGGATACTTCCACGTCGTGTTTACCCTGCCGGCCGAGGTTGCCGCCATTGCCTTTACCAACAAGGCGCTGGTCTATGATCTGCTGTTCAAGGCTGCGGCAGAGACCATGATGACGATTGCGTCCGACCCGAAGCACCTCGGCGCAAAGATCGGCATCACCGCCGTGCTTCACACATGGGGATCGGCCATGACGCATCATCCGCATGTCCACATGATCGTCCCGGGTGGCGGTATTACGCCCGATGGCAAGCGATGGATATCGTCACGCCCGGCCTTCCTGCTGCCGGTGCGGGTGCTGGGTGCCTTGTTCCGCCGCCTGTTCCTCACCCGACTGATGGCGCTGCATAATGCGGGCAGGCTCGCTTTCTTCGGCAAGTTGACCGGGCTGACTGATCGGCGGACGTTTCTCAAGCACCTCTCACCAGTGCGCAAGAAGCGCTGGGTGGTCTACACCAAGCCGCCCTTCGCCGGACCCGAAGCGGTGCTCGCCTATCTCTCGCGCTACACTCACCGCGTCGCCATATCGAACAGTCGCCTGATCCGGTTCGATGGCCAAGATGTCATCTTCCGCTACAAAGACTATCGTCGAGACGGCACCGACCGCCAGCAGGTCATGACGCTGCCCGCCGACGAGTTCATCCGCCGGTTCCTGCTCCATGTCCTGCCAACCGGCTTCCACCGTATCCGCCATTACGGCCTGCTCGCTGGTGCCACGCACAAGGCCAATATCGCGCTCGCCCGCAAACTGCTGGAGGTCGCGCCACCTCCAGAAGATGAGATCACCGATGAGCCAGAAGATTACCGCCCGCCGTGCCCACATTGCGGCGGGCACATGATCGTCATCGAGACCTTTGCGCGCTGGCAGCAACCACGCGCGCCGCCATCCTCCATACCGCCCATCCGGAAATTTGCGCCATGACCCGGCATGGCTCGATCTCACCGAACCGGGCACGTGATAGGCTTCCGGCAATGCCGCCGCTCGTCCTGCAGATCATCAGTCGCATGAAAACCGCCATGACACCATCGCTATTGAGCGATCTGCTGACCAAATCCGGGCCACAGACCTGCCCACCTGACCCATCCGGCACGCTTCCCAGCCAGTGTCATCAAGCCACCTGGATCGACAGAAAACCGAAATCCCCATAGCCCAACGCATGCGGCCCGCGGGTTCGTGCTTCGGGGACTTCCGTACGCCTACGGCGCCCGGAACCCTTCACG
>NZ_WTYD01000007.1 GCF_009827295.1 Qipengyuania pelagi
GCGGACAGCGACTGCTGACCGAATCGCAAGCCGGTGCATTAGAGAATGGTCTGGAGAAACCCCTCTTGGCATAGACTTTTGCCGTCGTTGAAACGCCCCTGCAGGACAGCCAACACGGAGCCGAGAGCCACAAACTAAATCGGTTTACTATTTAGCGCGCCTTTCCTACCATCCAGAGATGGCGAGAGAAACCTTTACGATTGAGGGCGCAGGCGCGATTTCTCTTACAGCCGAGGCTGAGGGGGATGCCTACGCCATACCCGTCCTTCTTGCGCACGGCGGCGGGCAGACACGGCGCGCGTGGAGAAGGGTGGTCAGCGAGCTGGCTCAAGCCGGCTTTCGCGCAATCGCCTTCGACATGCGCGGTCACGGAGACAGCGATTGGTCGCCATGCGGAGCTTATGAAATGCGCGACTTCGCGGCGGATCTGGTCGCTGCAGCGTCGCGCCTGGACCAGAAGCCAGCGCTGGTCGGCGCTTCACTGGGCGGGCTCGCTGGACTGATTGCCGCAGGGGAGCTTGCTCCAGGTAGCTTTGCTTCACTCACATTGGTCGACATTGCCCCGCGCATGGCGCCCAGCGGTGTAATGCGCGTGGTTGGTTTCATGGAAGAGCATGTCGATAGCGGCTTCGCCTCACCAGAGGAGGCGGCCGACGTGATCGCTCGCTACATGCCGCATCGTCCCAGGCGGGGCGCGAGCGATGGTCTGAAAAGCTATCTGCGGCAGAAGCCGGATGGGCGCTTCTATTGGCACTGGGACCCTGCGTTTATCCGTAATATAATGTCAGCCAGACAAGGCGACCCAGACAGCCAAGAACGTCAATCGGCAATGCTCAGCCAAGCTGCGGCGAATCTCACGCTTCCGCTTCACCTCATCCGAGGCGCCTCTAGCGATCTTGTTTCCGAAGAGGCCGTATTGCATCTGCGACAACTCGCCCCCCATGCAGAATACACCGATATTGCCGATGCCACGCACATGGTCGTGGGCGATGCGAACGATGCCTTTTCCGCCGCTATCGTCGATTTCCTACGGCGCCATCACTCATCCGATACGGCTCAGCCACAGGGGACGAGGGAGCTATGATCGATCGAGAGCGCTTGCAGGAAATGCTGAATATCGCGCCGTTTCATCGATGGCTTGGGCTGGAGATTGCAACATGCTCCGACCAGGGAATCGCGATCACCATGCCATGGCGCGAAGAGATCGTGTCGAACCCTATGATTGGGTCGGCGCATGGAGGGATCCTGGCTTCACTGGTCGACCTCACCGGGCTTTATACTCTGCTTGCCGGGGGCGTCGCGGCGAGAGCGACGGCCGATCTGCATGTCGATTACCACCGTCCTGCAACCTCAGGACCTCTCACTGCTCACGGACAGATCGTGAAGATCGGGCGACAGATTTCGGTGGCGGAAACCCGGGTTATCGAGCCCGACGGCAAGTTGGTCGCCAGCGGCAGGGGCGCCTACTTCTCGTCAACCGGATCACTTGATCATCGCGGCGGGACTATTGATCTCGAACAGGCTCTTGCCACCCAAGGCCCAGCGACTTCTGCAGCGCGATCCACGCCAGCGTAAGGGCGCCTTTTGCCCGGACGAGGTCTGCTGAGGCCTGCTGCTGTTCTCGCAGGGCCCGGTTGAGGTCAGCCTTCGAGATCGCTCCTGCGGCAAAACGTTGGCGGTTCAGATCGGCGGCGCTATCCGCCTGGCTCTTGATCTGCGCGCTGGCTGCCAGCGCGACGCGTTGTTGGCCAAATCGTGCCAGAGCGCGCTCGGCATCCCGTAGCGCCGCGAGGACGGTTTGACGATAGTTGGCGACAGCTTCGTCGCGGACCGCCCCGGCGCGATCGACCGACGCGTCGACCCTTCCAAAATCGAGGAAGTTCCATTCCAGGCGGGGTATCGCCAATGCCGAAAATTCGCCTACATCGAAGATATCGTCGGGGGAAGATCCGCCAAGGCCCAGAATCCCCATAAAGGACAGCTTCGGGAACCTTGCCGCTTCGGCCACCCCGATCCTGGCCGTTGCAGCGGCGAGAGTGCGCTCAGCCGCCCTGATGTCGGGCCGACGCGCGATCAGACTCGCCGGATCGCCGACAGTAACCTCATCCGGGGGCAAAGGGATATCTCGCGGCGTCGAAAGGTCTTCGGCCGTCGATCCAGGAATCCGTCCCGACAGGATCGCAAGCGCGTCTAGCAGGACGGCTTTATCGGCCTCCGCCTCGGCGAATTGGGACTTGAGCACCTCCAGCTCCGCGTTCGCATTGCCCACCGGGAACAGCGGCAGCGCGCCTTGCTGATACCGCTGATAAGTTAGGGCCAGGACTTCTTCCTGCAGCTTGATCTGCGTCCGGTATTGGTCGGCGCGGAACTGGGCCTCCCGCAAGTTGACGTAGTTATTGGCAACTTCGGCGGTCAGCTGAACCTTTGCGTCCTCCGCATTGGCGACCGTTGCCGCAGCCTGCGCGTTGCCGGCCTCGATACGCCTCCGGGAGCCGCCCGCGAACTCCAGCTCCCAGTTGGCATTGAGACCAACATTGTAAAAGCTGAGGGCATCGTCGCTTCCCGCCTCCGGATCGGGTTGCTGTGAGGACGGGGGTGCCCCCTCCTGAATTTCAAGGCCGGGAAGCTGGCCCTGAATAGTGGCGGCCTGGGTTCCGAGTGTCGGCATTCTGCCGGCCCGATCCTGCCTGACCGATGCCCGGGCCTGCGCGATGCGCGCCTGCGCTGCCTGGAGCGACGGATTTTCGGACAACGCAGTTTCGACCAGGCGGGTCAGTTCAGGATCGTCGAGCAGCACCCACCATTCGGCAAGGGCCGGGTCCATGACGCCTACATCCTCGCCAGCGCGGACAAACCGATGGCCCGTATCCGCCGACAATATTTCCGGAGGGCCTGCGTAGTCCGGCCCAGCCGTACAGCCAGCCAGCAAGGCGATGAGGAGAAGCGATGGTATCGAACGGCGCATCATATAGGGCTCAGTGCATCGAAAGGGAGACATTTTTTGGAAGCGGCCTCAGGAAGAGGACCAGCGGAACCGTCGCGAGGGTCAGAATCCCCATAACCAGGAACACGTCATTGTAGGTCATTATGAACGCCTCGCGTTGGAGGGTGCGGCTCAGGACGGCCATCGCCCCCTCCATGCCGCCGAAGTTTCGCGCCAGCCCGTCGAGATAGTCCTGTAGCGAAACGCTGTTCGCATTCAGGGTCTCTTCCATCCGCCGGCTATGATGCCAGATCCGCTGGTCTTGGAACGATGCCAGAGCCGAAAGAGCGAAAGAGCCACCGAGATTGCGCGCCGCGTTGAAAATTCCCGAGGCGTCGCCGGCATCCTCCTTGGCGACCGAAGCCACCGTCGCCTGATTCAGGAACATCATCGACAAGATCATGCCGACACCGCGCAAGAGCTGGCTCTCGGTAAAAACGGCACCCCCGGATTCTGCTGTAAGGCTGGTGCTGACAAAGCAGCTGACCGCCATCAGCAACATGCCGGCGCCGACGGCGATGCGAATGTCGATCTTCCGGATCATCAAGGGAAGCACAGGCATCAACAGGAAGGCCGGGACGCCCATCCAGAAGATCACCAGCCCGGTCTGAAGCGCGTTATAATCAGAAATGATCGCGAGGAACTGCGGGATGACGTAGGTCGAACCATACATCACCATACCCAGGGCGAGCGCCATGATCGCGACGCTGGCGAACTGTCGATTGAACAAGAGCTGCAACTTCAAGACTGGCTTGCGTGCCTTCACCTGTCCGTAGATCAGCGAGGCAAATCCGACGACTGTGATGATTGTGAGCCAGCGAATGAGAGAGGATTCAAACCATTCCTCGCGGTGGCCCTCCTCAAGGACGACCGTAAGTCCGCCCAGCCCCAAGATGAGCCCGACAATGCCCGCCCAATCCGCGTCAGTGAGATAATCCCACTTTGGCTTTTCGTGGGGCAAGCCAACGAACAGCAGGAGCAGCAGCAGGCCGCAGACCGGCACATTGACAAAGAAGGCATAGTGCCAGCTCAGATTCTCGGTCAGCCAACCCCCGATCAAAGGCCCCATCACGGGGCCGAGGATCACTGTCATGCCGAACAGGGCCATTCCGATGGGCTGCTGATGTGGCGGCAGCCTTTTGGCCACGATGGTCATTGCCGTCGGAATGAGCACGCCGCCCGTGAAGCCCTGACCCGTGCGGCCGATGATCATTGTCGTAAGGTCGGTTGCAATCCCGCACAGCACCGAAAAGGCGGTGAACGCGCTGACCGCGATGATGAGGAGGGTTCGCAGACCGAACAGCCGTTCCAGCCAAGCGCTCAGCGGAATGACGACAATCTCAGCAACGAGAAATGACGTAGCAATCCAGGTGCCTTCGGCGCCTGTGGCACCGATCTCGCCCTGAATGACGGGGAGTGCGGAATTGACGATTGATATGTCCAGCGTCGCGAGCATGGCGCCAAGCGCGCCCGCGGCCACAGCGACCCAGGCAGTCACGTCTGCGTTCTTTCGGCCCCCGGCCGGCCCGATCGAAGTGTCCTGCGCTGCCAGTATCTCGGTCATTGAGTCCGACTCGAGATCTCTTCCAATTCGCCGGCAGCATTCCGGGTGTCGACCGTAGCCACTACCGACATGCCGGGAACGAGCAGACGCCGCACTTCAGGGGGAGCATCGATACCGATGCGGACGGGTATCCGTTGAACGATCTTGGTAAAGTTGCCGGTGGCATTTTCGGGGGGGAGGATGGAAAATTCCGCGCCCGTTCCCGGCGATATGCTGTCCACTCGTCCCGCGATCTCAAGGTCTGGCAGGGCGTCAACTTCGAGCCTGACGCTCTGGCCGGCCCGGATGAGGCCGACCTGCGTTTCTTTGAAGTTCGCGGTCACGTAGATCGCGCTCACCGGAACCACCGTCATCAAACGTTGACCCGGTTGCACGAACTGGCCCACCCTGACCGAGAGATCGCCGACTCGGCCGGCCTTGCTGGCGCGCAGCAAGGTCGATTCAACCGTAAGGTCGGCTGTTTCCAGCTGAGCGCGAGCAGCGTCCGCCTGCGCCTGGGTCTGGCTGATCTGCTCGAACAGGGTCCCCCGGCGAGCGGTCGCGGCAGCCACCGCCGCCTGCGCAGCGGCGAATTCGGCCCGCGCCTGCCGCGCCTGCGCCTCATACTGGTCTAGCTTTTCCCGCGGTTCGGCTCCTGTCGCGGCAAGGGGCCGATATCGCGCCACCTGGTCGTTCGCGAGGTCCAGTGCCGCGCTCGCGGCGGCGAGTTGGGCCCGCGCCTGGCGAATGGCTGCATCCTGTTCGGATACCTGAGAACGGATTGTGTCGGCACCGGCCAGGGTCGCAGCGATCTGTGCGCGCGCCTGCTGCGCTTGCGCCTGATAATCCCGCAGATCCAGTTGTACGAGGGCTCCGCCGCGAGCTACTTGCTCGTTCTCCCCTACGAAGACCTCTTCGACGTATCCCGCTACCTTGGAAGAGATAACGACGCTGTCGGCAGCGACATAGGCGTTATCGGTCGACTGCATGTACTGTCCGTAGGTTACGTGCCGGTAGTACCACCAGATCCCGCCAAGCAGCACGGCAAGACCAACGATGATTAGCACGATGCGCAAGCTACGCCGCGATTGCGGTTTCGTTGGGGTTGTGCCCTCCTGCTCCGGTTGGTTGGAGTTATCGGTCATCTGACTCTTTCGGCAGCCTCAGTAAAAGGTGAACGCGTCTCGCGCCCTATGAGCCGTGAGTCAGATAGTAAAGGCATTTAGCAGTTTGCATTTGGGCATCCGAGGCTATCCGACTACACAGCCCTATGGATGAAAAACCAGATACCATGTCACGGTCTCAGCGTCGGCAGAAGATCATCACCGATGATGACCGCATTCTCTATCTTATGGACGAGATCAGTCGCGGCGCGCGCAGAGTGTACGATGCGAGGGTCGCCAGGATCGGTCTCAATCAGACACAGTGGAGGATCATCGGACAACTTCTTCGCGATCCTGCCCTTACGCAGGCTGAAATCGCCAAGAAACTGGAACTGGAATCGGCGACCATCGGCCAGGCGGTTGCAGGTCTTTGCGCACGCGGGCTGATGAAAAGGCTTCGAGCTGAGACGGATCGGCGAGCGTGGCAGCTCATCCTCACGGAGCAGCTAGATGATATGCTGCCCGAACTGAGAGGCTCCGCGGATAGGCTTCATGATCTGCTTTGGCGCGACATTGCCGCCGACGAGAAGCAAACGTTGCAGCAGATTCTTGCAAGGGTATCGGAAAATCTGGACCAACTCCGGGCCGAGGCTGAGTAATATCATGGCATCGCCCCCGGAAAAGCCTATCAGCAGCATCGCTCGCGCCGCGGAGATCGGCCGAATCTTAATGAGGCACGGTGCGAAGACTCTCGCCGGAGCCCTCGGATTTATTCCCTCTTCGAGCAATGTCATCGATCCTCGCGAATTTCGTCCGGCCGCAGTTGTCGCGTTCCTCCGTGACATCGGGCCAGTCGGCATAAAGCTGGGGCAGCTCCTCGCCACCCGAAGCGATCTGTTTACCGAACACTGGATCACTGCATTCTCAACCCTGCACGATCAGGTGTCGCCGGTGCGCTTCGCACATATCGAGCCCGTACTTGCTTCAAGCTGGGGTGAGGACTGGCGGAACGACTTTGCGCAGTTCGACGAACAGCCTCTGGCGTCCGCCTCGATTGCACAGACCTATTCCGCCAAGCTACGGGACGGTAGCGAGGTCATCGTGAAAGTTCGCCGCCCGGGCACCGCCGCGCGCATGGAAGCCGATGTGCGCCTGCTTGTGCGTCTTGCCGAGATCGCGGAAGCACGCTCGCCTGACATCGCGCGTTACCGGCCAGTCGAGTTTCTGCGGACCTTCGGCCGCAATCTTGCCTGGGAGATGGACCTCGCTGCGGAATCCCGAGCCTGCGAGCGGATCGGCGCATATCTCGAAACCATCGGCGTCAGGACCCCGGCCATCCATTGGGAACTGACCGGGCTGCGGGTGAACGTTCAGGAACGCCTGTACGGCAGGCCCGCGTCTTCGCTGGGCGCCTCATCGGGCGATCCGGAGGTGGCGGCGTTCGCCAAGTGCTATGCCAACGCAGTCCTGCGCATGATCATTCTGAACGGCGAATTCCACGGCGACCCTCATCCCGGCAATGTTTTCCTGATCGGCGAGCAGGATGTCGGCTTCATCGACTTCGGATCGGTCGGGACGCTCACCAAGGCCAGGCGCGACGAAATCGTCCGCCTCGTGCTTGCGATTGCTGGTGAGGAAACCAGCGATGTCGCGGATGTCCTGCTCGCATGGGCGGGGGAGCCGAAGGTGGATCGCGATGCGCTCGCGGTGGATCTGGATCAGTTGATTGGAGAGTTCAGGGGGACCGTGCTATCTGGCATCGAGTTCTCGCAGATTTTTTCCCGCGTTTTCGATCTGTTGCGGGATTATCGACTGGTTCTGCCACCTGATCTGGCCATTCTTCTGCGTACCTTGTTGACTGCAGAGGGCTTCGTCCGATCGCTGGCACCGGACTACAACATCGCCGAAGAGACCCGGCCGATCATGACGGAGCTTCTCGCCGAGCGGTTCTCGCTCGGCAGCGCTCGGTCGGGTTTGAAGAGACTTCGCGGTCAGCTGCTGGGGTTGTCGGCGTCCTTGCCCGACATACTTGCCACTGCGAACTCGATCGCAAAGTCAGGATATGTGCCGGTTCAGCTCGATCCGCTCAGTATCGAGCAGCTCGCTGGACTTCGCAATGAGCGTCAGTCCTTGAAAGGCCCTCTAGCTGCCGCATTGATCATAGCTAGCGCGTTGCTTGTCGATCAATCCTGGCTTCTGGCTGGCGGCGCGCTTGTGATTGCTGGGGTGGTGCTCATCCGAAAGTCATAATGAAGGAGCAACTTAATTCGTGCACGGTCACGATACGGCAAAGCCGAACTTAACGAGGATTTCATGCGCCTCACTTCAGCGACCAAGACGCATCGCGAAGAAAATTTTTCGACCTATTGCGATTGAAGGCTTATTTTCCTCAATCAGACGAAACTTTGGAACGGCAGCTTTCAGGCGTGTCCTCGCCTGACTTTATGGCCGCTATG
>NZ_WTYD01000008.1 GCF_009827295.1 Qipengyuania pelagi
GCGGACAGCGACTGCTGACCGAATCGCAAGCCGGTGCATTAGAGAATGGTCTGGAGAAACCCCTCTTGGCATAGACTTTTGCCGTCGTTGAAACGCCCCTGCAGGACAGCCAACACGGAGCCGAGAGCCACAAACTAAATCGGTTTACTATTTAGCGCGCCTTTCCTACCATCCAGAGATGGCGAGAGAAACCTTTACGATTGAGGGCGCAGGCGCGATTTCTCTTACAGCCGAGGCTGAGGGGGATGCCTACGCCATACCCGTCCTTCTTGCGCACGGCGGCGGGCAGACACGGCGCGCGTGGAGAAGGGTGGTCAGCGAGCTGGCTCAAGCCGGCTTTCGCGCAATCGCCTTCGACATGCGCGGTCACGGAGACAGCGATTGGTCGCCATGCGGAGCTTATGAAATGCGCGACTTCGCGGCGGATCTGGTCGCTGCAGCGTCGCGCCTGGACCAGAAGCCAGCGCTGGTCGGCGCTTCACTGGGCGGGCTCGCTGGACTGATTGCCGCAGGGGAGCTTGCTCCAGGTAGCTTTGCTTCACTCACATTGGTCGACATTGCCCCGCGCATGGCGCCCAGCGGTGTAATGCGCGTGGTTGGTTTCATGGAAGAGCATGTCGATAGCGGCTTCGCCTCACCAGAGGAGGCGGCCGACGTGATCGCTCGCTACATGCCGCATCGTCCCAGGCGGGGCGCGAGCGATGGTCTGAAAAGCTATCTGCGGCAGAAGCCGGATGGGCGCTTCTATTGGCACTGGGACCCTGCGTTTATCCGTAATATAATGTCAGCCAGACAAGGCGACCCAGACAGCCAAGAACGTCAATCGGCAATGCTCAGCCAAGCTGCGGCGAATCTCACGCTTCCGCTTCACCTCATCCGAGGCGCCTCTAGCGATCTTGTTTCCGAAGAGGCCGTATTGCATCTGCGACAACTCGCCCCCCATGCAGAATACACCGATATTGCCGATGCCACGCACATGGTCGTGGGCGATGCGAACGATGCCTTTTCCGCCGCTATCGTCGATTTCCTACGGCGCCATCACTCATCCGATACGGCTCAGCCACAGGGGACGAGGGAGCTATGATCGATCGAGAGCGCTTGCAGGAAATGCTGAATATCGCGCCGTTTCATCGATGGCTTGGGCTGGAGATTGCAACATGCTCCGACCAGGGAATCGCGATCACCATGCCATGGCGCGAAGAGATCGTGTCGAACCCTATGATTGGGTCGGCGCATGGAGGGATCCTGGCTTCACTGGTCGACCTCACCGGGCTTTATACTCTGCTTGCCGGGGGCGTCGCGGCGAGAGCGACGGCCGATCTGCATGTCGATTACCACCGTCCTGCAACCTCAGGACCTCTCACTGCTCACGGACAGATCGTGAAGATCGGGCGACAGATTTCGGTGGCGGAAACCCGGGTTATCGAGCCCGACGGCAAGTTGGTCGCCAGCGGCAGGGGCGCCTACTTCTCGTCAACCGGATCACTTGATCATCGCGGCGGGACTATTGATCTCGAACAGGCTCTTGCCACCCAAGGCCCAGCGACTTCTGCAGCGCGATCCACGCCAGCGTAAGGGCGCCTTTTGCCCGGACGAGGTCTGCTGAGGCCTGCTGCTGTTCTCGCAGGGCCCGGTTGAGGTCAGCCTTCGAGATCGCTCCTGCGGCAAAACGTTGGCGGTTCAGGTCCGCCGCGCCGTCAGCCTGCTTCTTGATTTGCATACTGGCAGCGAGCGCCACACGCTGCTGGCCGAAGCGAGCCAAGGCACGTTCGGCGTCTTGCAGTGCCAGAAGCACCGTCTGCTGGTAATTGGCGACTGCTTCGTTGCGCGCCGCCCCGGCTTGGTCGATCGCAGCGTCTACCCTGCCGAAATCCAGAAAATTCCACTGGAGGCGTGGGATCGCGAGTGCGGAGAAATCGCCGACATCGACAACGTCGTCCAACGAGGATCCGCCGAGGCCCAGGATCCCCGTGAAGGACAATTTCGGGAACCGCGCCGCCTCGGCCACCCCGATCCGCGCCGTCGACGCGGCAAGAGACCGTTCGGCCGCCCTTATGTCAGGCCGACGCGCCACCAGGCTTGCCGGATCGCCGATCGCGACCTGCTCTGGCGGCATGGGAATGGAATGCGCAGTCGTGAGCGCTGCATCAACTGATCCCGGCACCTGTCCGGTCAGTATAGCGAGTGCATCAGACAGGACTGCGATATCCGCTTCAGCTTCGGCAAGTTGTGACTTGAGCATCTCCAGTTCGGCATTCGCGGTGCCTACCGGGAAAAGCGGCAATGCACCGCGCTGATAGCGTTGGTATGTCAGCGCCAGGATCTCTTCCTGCAACGAAATCTGCGCCTCAAATTGCTCTGCGCGGAATTGGGCCTCCCGCAAATTGACGTAGGTGCTGGCCACTTGGGCAGTCAACTGGACCTTTGCGTCCTCTGCATTGGCCACCGTTGCAGCAGCTTGGGCATTGCTGGCTTCAATGCGCCTGCGCGAGCCACCGGCGAACTCCAGCTCCCAGTTGGCGTTAAGGCCCACATTGAAAAAGCTGAGCGAGTCATCGGTTTCTGCGTCGGAATTGGTTTGCTCTGACGGGGGGGGCGCCCCGCCTTGAATGTCGAGACCACGAAGCCGGCCCTGCACGGTGGTGGCCTGTGCCCCAAGCGATGGCATTCGACCCGCACGGTCTTGCCTGATGGATGCCCGTGCCTGGGCAATGCGCGCCTGCGCTGCGGCGAGCGAAGGGTTGCCGGACAGCGCAGCCTCCACCAGCCGCGTCAACTCGGGATCGCCGAGCAGCAGCCACCATTGAGCGACAACCGGATCAGATGCGCTCACATCACTGCCAGCGCGCACAAAGCGAGTGCCCGTGTCTGCTGACACAACTTCCGGGGGGCCTGCATAATCGGGCCCAGCCGTGCATCCAGCTAGCAAGGCGATAGTGATAATCGGAGGTAGCAAGTGGCGCATAATCTCGGGCTCAGTGCATCGAAAGGGAGACATTTTCCGGAAGCGGCTTGAGGAACAGAACAAGCGGGACTGTCGCGAGTGTGAGAAGTCCCATCACCAGAAAGACATCATTGTAGGTCATGATGAACGCTTCGCGCTGGAGAGTGCCGCCGAGTGCCGCCATCGCTCGTTCCATATCGCCCAAGCTTCGCGCCAGTCCGTCGAGATAGGTCTGCAGCGAAACGCTGTTCGCATTCAGCGTTTCTTCCATGCGCCTCGTATGGTGCCAAATTCGCTGGTCCTGGAACGAAGCGAGGGCCGAGAGGGCGAATGATCCGCCAAGATTGCGGGCCGCGTTGAAAATGCCCGAGGCATCGCCCGCGTCTTCCTTGGCCACCGACGCAACCGTTGCCTGATTCAGGAACATCATCGCAAGTATCATTCCGGCCCCGCGGATAAGCTGACTTTCAGTGAAGACAGCGCCGCCGGATTCGGCGGTCAGACTCGTGCTGACAAAGCAGCTGATCGCCATCAGCAGCATTCCGGTGCCGACGGCAATGCGGATGTCCACCTTGCGGATCATCAGGGGCAGAACCGGCATCAGGAGAAAGGCCGGGACACCCATCCAGAAGATGACCAGTCCCGTCTGAAAAGCATTATAGTCAGAGATGATCGCCAGAAACTGCGGAATGACATAGGTCGAACCATACATCACCATGCCCAGGGCGAGCGCCATGATCGCGACGCTGGCGAACTGTCGATTGAACAGGAGCTGCAACTTCAAGACGGGCTTGCGTGCCTTCAGCCGTTCGAGCCAAGCGCTCAGCGGAATGACGACGATTTCAGCAACGAGAAATGACGTAGCAATCCAGGTGCCTTCGGCGCCTGTGGCACCGATCTCGCCCTGAATGACGGGGAGTGCGGAATTGACGATTGATATGTCCAGCGTCGCGAGCATGGCGCCAAGCGCGCCCGCGGCCACAGCGACCCAGGCAGTCACGTCTGCGTTCTTTCGGCCCCCGGCCGGCCCGATCGAAGTGTCCTGCGCTGCCAGTATCTCGGTCATTGAGTCCGACTCGAGATCTCTTCCAATTCGCCGGCAGCATTCCGGGTGTCGACCGTAGCCACTACCGACATGCCGGGAACGAGCAGACGCCGCACTTCAGGGGGAGCATCGATACCGATGCGGACGGGTATCCGTTGAACGATCTTGGTAAAGTTGCCGGTGGCATTTTCGGGGGGGAGGATGGAAAATTCCGCGCCCGTTCCCGGCGATATGCTGTCCACTCGTCCCGCGATCTCAAGGTCTGGCAGGGCGTCAACTTCGAGCCTGACGCTCTGGCCGGCCCGGATGAGGCCGACCTGCGTTTCTTTGAAGTTCGCGGTCACGTAGATCGCGCTCACCGGAACCACCGTCATCAAACGTTGACCCGGTTGCACGAACTGGCCCACCCTGACCGAGAGATCGCCGACTCGGCCGGCCTTGCTGGCGCGCAGCAAGGTCGATTCAACCGTAAGGTCGGCTGTTTCCAGCTGAGCGCGAGCAGCGTCCGCCTGCGCCTGGGTCTGGCTGATCTGCTCGAACAGGGTCCCCCGGCGAGCGGTCGCGGCAGCCACCGCCGCCTGCGCAGCGGCGAATTCGGCCCGCGCCTGCCGCGCCTGCGCCTCATACTGGTCTAGCTTTTCCCGCGGTTCGGCTCCTGTCGCGGCAAGGGGCCGATATCGCGCCACCTGGTCGTTCGCGAGGTCCAGTGCCGCGCTCGCGGCGGCGAGTTGGGCCCGCGCCTGGCGAATGGCTGCATCCTGTTCGGATACCTGAGAACGGATTGTGTCGGCACCGGCCAGGGTCGCAGCGATCTGTGCGCGCGCCTGCTGCGCTTGCGCCTGATAATCCCGCAGATCCAGTTGTACGAGGGCTCCGCCGCGAGCTACTTGCTCGTTCTCCCCTACGAAGACCTCTTCGACGTATCCCGCTACCTTGGAAGAGATAACGACGCTGTCGGCAGCGACATAGGCGTTATCGGTCGACTGCATGTACTGTCCGTAGGTTACGTGCCGGTAGTACCACCAGATCCCGCCAAGCAGCACGGCAAGACCAACGATGATTAGCACGATGCGCAAGCTACGCCGCGATTGCGGTTTCGTTGGGGTTGTGCCCTCCTGCTCCGGTTGGTTGGAGTTATCGGTCATCTGACTCTTTCGGCAGCCTCAGTAAAAGGTGAACGCGTCTCGCGCCCTATGAGCCGTGAGTCAGATAGTAAAGGCATTTAGCAGTTTGCATTTGGGCATCCGAGGCTATCCGACTACACAGCCCTATGGATGAAAAACCAGATACCATGTCACGGTCTCAGCGTCGGCAGAAGATCATCACCGATGATGACCGCATTCTCTATCTTATGGACGAGATCAGTCGCGGCGCGCGCAGAGTGTACGATGCGAGGGTCGCCAGGATCGGTCTCAATCAGACACAGTGGAGGATCATCGGACAACTTCTTCGCGATCCTGCCCTTACGCAGGCTGAAATCGCCAAGAAACTGGAACTGGAATCGGCGACCATCGGCCAGGCGGTTGCAGGTCTTTGCGCACGCGGGCTGATGAAAAGGCTTCGAGCTGAGACGGATCGGCGAGCGTGGCAGCTCATCCTCACGGAGCAGCTAGATGATATGCTGCCCGAACTGAGAGGCTCCGCGGATAGGCTTCATGATCTGCTTTGGCGCGACATTGCCGCCGACGAGAAGCAAACGTTGCAGCAGATTCTTGCAAGGGTATCGGAAAATCTGGACCAACTCCGGGCCGAGGCTGAGTAATATCATGGCATCGCCCCCGGAAAAGCCTATCAGCAGCATCGCTCGCGCCGCGGAGATCGGCCGAATCTTAATGAGGCACGGTGCGAAGACTCTCGCCGGAGCCCTCGGATTTATTCCCTCTTCGAGCAATGTCATCGATCCTCGCGAATTTCGTCCGGCCGCAGTTGTCGCGTTCCTCCGTGACATCGGGCCAGTCGGCATAAAGCTGGGGCAGCTCCTCGCCACCCGAAGCGATCTGTTTACCGAACACTGGATCACTGCATTCTCAACCCTGCACGATCAGGTGTCGCCGGTGCGCTTCGCACATATCGAGCCCGTACTTGCTTCAAGCTGGGGTGAGGACTGGCGGAACGACTTTGCGCAGTTCGACGAACAGCCTCTGGCGTCCGCCTCGATTGCACAGACCTATTCCGCCAAGCTACGGGACGGTAGCGAGGTCATCGTGAAAGTTCGCCGCCCGGGCACCGCCGCGCGCATGGAAGCCGATGTGCGCCTGCTTGTGCGTCTTGCCGAGATCGCGGAAGCACGCTCGCCTGACATCGCGCGTTACCGGCCAGTCGAGTTTCTGCGGACCTTCGGCCGCAATCTTGCCTGGGAGATGGACCTCGCTGCGGAATCCCGAGCCTGCGAGCGGATCGGCGCATATCTCGAAACCATCGGCGTCAGGACCCCGGCCATCCATTGGGAACTGACCGGGCTGCGGGTGAACGTTCAGGAACGCCTGTACGGCAGGCCCGCGTCTTCGCTGGGCGCCTCATCGGGCGATCCGGAGGTGGCGGCGTTCGCCAAGTGCTATGCCAACGCAGTCCTGCGCATGATCATTCTGAACGGCGAATTCCACGGCGACCCTCATCCCGGCAATGTTTTCCTGATCGGCGAGCAGGATGTCGGCTTCATCGACTTCGGATCGGTCGGGACGCTCACCAAGGCCAGGCGCGACGAAATCGTCCGCCTCGTGCTTGCGATTGCTGGTGAGGAAACCAGCGATGTCGCGGATGTCCTGCTCGCATGGGCGGGGGAGCCGAAGGTGGATCGCGATGCGCTCGCGGTGGATCTGGATCAGTTGATTGGAGAGTTCAGGGGGACCGTGCTATCTGGCATCGAGTTCTCGCAGATTTTTTCCCGCGTTTTCGATCTGTTGCGGGATTATCGACTGGTTCTGCCACCTGATCTGGCCATTCTTCTGCGTACCTTGTTGACTGCAGAGGGCTTCGTCCGATCGCTGGCACCGGACTACAACATCGCCGAAGAGACCCGGCCGATCATGACGGAGCTTCTCGCCGAGCGGTTCTCGCTCGGCAGCGCTCGGTCGGGTTTGAAGAGACTTCGCGGTCAGCTGCTGGGGTTGTCGGCGTCCTTGCCCGACATACTTGCCACTGCGAACTCGATCGCAAAGTCAGGATATGTGCCGGTTCAGCTCGATCCGCTCAGTATCGAGCAGCTCGCTGGACTTCGCAATGAGCGTCAGTCCTTGAAAGGCCCTCTAGCTGCCGCATTGATCATAGCTAGCGCGTTGCTTGTCGATCAATCCTGGCTTCTGGCTGGCGGCGCGCTTGTGATTGCTGGGGTGGTGCTCATCCGAAAGTCATAATGAAGGAGCAACTTAATTCGTGCACGGTCACGATACGGCAAAGCCGAACTTAACGAGGATTTCATGCGCCTCACTTCAGCGACCAAGACGCATCGCGAAGAAAATTTTTCGACCTATTGCGATTGAAGGCTTATTTTCCTCAATCAGACGAAACTTTGGAACGGCAGCTTTCAGGCGTGTCCTCGCCTGACTTTATGGCCGCTATG
>NZ_WTYD01000009.1 GCF_009827295.1 Qipengyuania pelagi
GTTCACCGGGGTGGTGCCCATCCTGGTCGAGCTGGACGGCGACGTAAACGGCCACAAGTTCAGCGTGTCCGGCGAGGGCGAGGGCGATGCCACCTACGGCAAGCTGACCCTGAAGTTCATCTGCACCACCGGCAAGCTGCCCGTGCCCTGGCCCACCCTCGTGACCACCCTGACCTACGGCGTGCAGTGCTTCAGCCGCTACCCCGACCACATGAAGCAGCACGACTTCTTCAAGTCCGCCATGCCCGAAGGCTACGTCCAGGAGCGCACCATCTTCTTCAAGGACGACGGCAACTACAAGACCCGCGCCGAGGTGAAGTTCGAGGGCGACACCCTGGTGAACCGCATCGAGCTGAAGGGCATCGACTTCAAGGAGGACGGCAACATCCTGGGGCACAAGCTGGAGTACAACTACAACAGCCACAACGTCTATATCATGGCCGACAAGCAGAAGAACGGCATCAAGGTGAACTTCAAGATCCGCCACAACATCGAGGACGGCAGCGTGCAGCTCGCCGACCACTACCAGCAGAACACCCCCATCGGCGACGGCCCCGTGCTGCTGCCCGACAACCACTACCTGAGCACCCAGTCCGCCCTGAGCAAAGACCCCAACGAGAAGCGCGATCACATGGTCCTGCTGGAGTTCGTGACCGCCGCCGGGATCACTCTCGGCATGGACGAGCTGTACAAGTAAGAATTCGTCGAGGGACCTAATAACTTCGTATAGCATACATTATACGAAGTTATACATGTTTAAGGGTTCCGGTTCCACTAGGTACAATTCGATATCAAGCTTATCGATAATCAACCTCTGGATTACAAAATTTGTGAAAGATTGACTGGTATTCTTAACTATGTTGCTCCTTTTACGCTATGTGGATACGCTGCTTTAATGCCTTTGTATCATGCTATTGCTTCCCGTATGGCTTTCATTTTCTCCTCCTTGTATAAATCCTGGTTGCTGTCTCTTTATGAGGAGTTGTGGCCCGTTGTCAGGCAACGTGGCGTGGTGTGCACTGTGTTTGCTGACGCAACCCCCACTGGTTGGGGCATTGCCACCACCTGTCAGCTCCTTTCCGGGACTTTCGCTTTCCCCCTCCCTATTGCCACGGCGGAACTCATCGCCGCCTGCCTTGCCCGCTGCTGGACAGGGGCTCGGCTGTTGGGCACTGACAATTCCGTGGTGTTGTCGGGGAAATCATCGTCCTTTCCTTGGCTGCTCGCCTGTGTTGCCACCTGGATTCTGCGCGGGACGTCCTTCTGCTACGTCCCTTCGGCCCTCAATCCAGCGGACCTTCCTTCCCGCGGCCTGCTGCCGGCTCTGCGGCCTCTTCCGCGTCTTCGCCTTCGCCCTCAGACGAGTCGGATCTCCCTTTGGGCCGCCTCCCCGCATCGATACCGTCGACCTCGATCGAGACCTAGAAAAACATGGAGCAATCACAAGTAGCAATACAGCAGCTACCAATGCTGATTGTGCCTGGCTAGAAGCACAAGAGGAGGAGGAGGTGGGTTTTCCAGTCACACCTCAGGTACCTTTAAGACCAATGACTTACAAGGCAGCTGTAGATCTTAGCCACTTTTTAAAAGAAAAGGGGGGACTGGAAGGGCTAATTCACTCCCAACGAAGACAAGATATCCTTGATCTGTGGATCTACCACACACAAGGCTACTTCCCTGATTGGCAGAACTACACACCAGGGCCAGGGATCAGATATCCACTGACCTTTGGATGGTGCTACAAGCTAGTACCAGTTGAGCAAGAGAAGGTAGAAGAAGCCAATGAAGGAGAGAACACCCGCTTGTTACACCCTGTGAGCCTGCATGGGATGGATGACCCGGAGAGAGAAGTATTAGAGTGGAGGTTTGACAGCCGCCTAGCATTTCATCACATGGCCCGAGAGCTGCATCCGGACTGTACTGGGTCTCTCTGGTTAGACCAGAT